>CAYTAM010000107.1:0-5544 GCA_964435685.1 uncultured Methylophaga sp.
TATATAGTATTGCACACCAGCATCTACATTTTCATCTATCTCTGTTTGCAAAACAACCGTGCATAATAATTCATCATGGTGTTGTATTTTTTTTATAAGCTCCAAACCACCCATGTCAGGCATTGCTTCAGCTAACAAAATGACATCAAATTTATCCGGTTCGCTGCTTAATAATTTCCAAGCATTAATACCACTATCGGCAACACTTAACTGATAATTTTCGTCATCTAGTAATTTAACAGTATGATCGATATTACTTGGGTTATCAACAATCAAAATATGTGCTTGTGTATCCATTCAATAAGCCTAATAAAATTAAACTAAAAAGTAATCGTTTTAATAATTTCTATTGCCTGACAGTTTAACTTTTCAGCGCGTTGTTGACTATCAGACTCGGTATAACAGCGTAGTTCTGGTGCGTTCCCAGATGGTCTGAAATGCACAATATCAGCTGAAGTAAATGTAATACGTAAGCCATCCGTTACATCTATCATTTCTGGCTTGCCTATTGCTTTAAAATAAGTATAAATCGTTGCTTTCTGTGCTGTTATATCACCTTGAGTCAATTTACTGATGATCTTCTGGCTTAGAAATGTGAAAAATGCCTTAATTCTATCACTATGGGTGTAACGTTGAGGTAAGGTTTCTAGTAAGCCTGAAATCGTTAGCTTTTGTTGCTCAGCCAGTAGAATAATGGCTAAAGGTACGATAACCGCATCACGGGTGGGCAAAGGAGGTAAAGTTTTACCATTATTATCAATAGATGTTTGTTGCAAAAAACCACCGTTGGCTTCGTAACCCACAACACACTTAGCATGCTGCTTGCTCGCTTGTTGCATCGCTTCTATCACATAAGGTGAACCAATTTTTGTTCTAATAACCTCATCAAAATAATCACTTTTTTCTACGGCTGAGTTGCTACTCACCGGGGTAATTACAATATCAGCTTGAAGGTATCGGGCACATAAAATTCCTGCTACATCACCTCGAAGCCAATTGCCTTTTTCATCACTCACCAGTGGTCTATCACCATCGCCATCTGTTGAAATAATGCAATCAAAGTTATATTGCTCACTCCACTGTTTTGCTAATGCAATGTCTTCAGGTCGAATTGCTTCGGTATCAACGGGCATAAATGTAGCTGTTCGTCCCAGTGAGGTGACATTAGCGCCTAGCTGTTGCAATATTTGTTTTAAGCAATCTCGAGAGGTAGAGGAATGTTCATATAAACCAATATTGTTGCCTTGTAAGCAGTGAGCAGGTAAAAAATCAATAAAGCGTTGAATATAATAGTGTTCAGCACTGTTATCTATTTCTGGTAAATAGTTATTATTACGAAGTCCTCCACTGTTAGTAAACAACTCACTATTCACACTAATTTGTTGAGTTCTAATACCCTCTTCATCTGTTTTCAAAATTTCACCTAATGGTGTGTTAAATTTAATGCCATTTCTATCATCAGGGATATGACTGCCTGTTACCATAATGGTGGGCAATGACTTGTTCAAACCATATAAAGCAACGGCTGGCGAGGGGATATAACCACAATTTATTGACTCAAACCCCATATTTGAGCAGGCAGCAGCCACTGCGTTCATGATCTTAGGCGTGCTTGATCGCAAATCACCGGCTATACCCACCTTTTTCTCAATAATAAGATCTTTTTGCTGTAAATATTGCAGAAAAGCAGTGATATAGGCAAAGCAAACCTCATCGGTCATATCAACAACAAGCCCACGCACACCACTAGTGCCAAAACCAACACCACTGCTTACCATTACGTCGCTAATATTAATTTTGATAGCTACCATCCTGCACATGCTGACACCACGTTTGATTATCTAAATACCACTGCACTGTTTTACCAATACCGCTATCAAAGCTCTCTTGTGGGATCCAATTCAGTTCATTCTCTATCTTGCTAGCATCAATCGCATATCTAACATCATGCCCAGCACGATCGGTAACAAAGGTAATTAAGTCTTGATAGTGAGTGACACCCGTTGGTTTATTCGGCGCGAGTTCTTCAAGCAATTCACAGATGGTTTTCACCACATCAATATTTTGTTTTTCATTATGACCACCAATATTATAGGTTTCAGCTATCTCTCCCGTGGTTGCCACCAACACTAAAGCACGCGCATGATCTTCCACATATAACCAATCTCTTATTTGCTTGCCTTTACCATAAACTGGCAGTGGTTTACCTTGCAGTGCATTCAAAATAACTAATGGGATCAGCTTTTCCGGAAAATGAAAAGGCCCATAATTATTAGAACAATTAGTAATCAATGTCGGTAGCTCAAAAGTACGTTGCCATGCACGCACTAAATGATCAGAGCTCGCTTTACTAGCTGAATACGGTGAGCTGGGTGCATAGGGTGTGGTTTCGGTAAATAAATCATCGCTACCTTCCAAATCACCGTAGACCTCATCAGTTGAAATATGATGAAAGCGGAAATTCGCTTTCTTGTTTGCTTCGAGTGCAATCCAATAATGTAGAGCTTGCTCTAATAAATTATAGGTGCCCACAATATTGGTTTGAATAAATTCACCGGGGGCATCAATCGAACGATCAACATGAGATTCGGCGGCAAGATGCATAATAATATCTGGCTGATGTTGTTCGAGAATACGTCTGATTTCTTGTGCATCACAAATATCAACCTGCTCAAAGGCATAACGTTCGTTATCGCTCACTGCAAGCAATGATTCTAAATTACCTGCATACGTTAATTTATCAACATTAATAACCTTATGTTCAGTATCATTGATCAAATGCCTGATAACAGCTGAGCCGATAAACCCTGCTCCTCCGGTAACTAAAATTGTTTTCATTTAACTGGTTTCCTGTAATGCTATTACACACTGTTGTAATGAATCTTTCCAATATGGAATAGTTAAATCATAACGCTGTTTTATTTTGGCTTTATTTAATAAGCTATAGTGTGGGCGTATTGCTGGTGTTAGATAGTCTTTGCTTTCAATCGGGCTAACGTCACACGCTATTTCAGCCAGCTCAAATATTGCTTTAGCGAAGTCATACCAACTACATACGCCTTCATTACTATAATGAACAAGCTCGCTACTAAACTCCTGCTCAAAAACTTCATTTTGTACAATAGTCATTATTGCCTTTGCCAAATCAGTAGCATAGGTTGGTGTACCCACTTGGTCAAAAATAACATTTAGCGCGTCTCGTTCTACTACCAATTTCAGCATGGTTTTAACGAAATTATTACCAAATTCGGAATATACCCAACTGGTTCTAATAATAACGGCATTATTTGCCATGGTCTGCAATACAGCTTGTTCACCTTTAAGCTTGCTTAAACCATATATCCCTTGTGGATCAACATGATCCGTTTCAATATAAGGTCTATATCCCTGTCCATCAAATACATAATCCGTTGAAATATGGATTAATTTAGCCCGCTGTTGCTGTGCTATTGCAGCTAATTGTTGAACTGCCAAATGATTTATTTGGTCTGCTAACTCAGGCTCAGATTCTGCTTTATCAACTGCGGTGTAAGCAGCACAATTAATAATAAGATCAAACTGTTGCTGTTGAAAAAAACCAGTGATGCTATTGGCATCACTCAGATCAAGCTCCGCACGCGTAGCAAAGGTGAAATCATATTCACTGTAATTCACTGCAATCTTTTTTAGGGACTGGCCAAGCTGACCATTACTGCCCGTCACTAAAATTGTTTTAATACTAGGCATAGTAATTTATAGCGTAATCAAAATATTGTTCTAACTCTGATAAACTCGGCTGTTTGGTATCTTTCTCTGACAAATTCAGCACACCTTTAACTAAAACCCAATCAATATTGAGCTGCATATCATCAAACGCCAAACCCCGATCACACTCTGGTGAATAGTAATTATCAACTTTATAAGAAAAAGTGGCCGTTTCAGTTAGCACAACAAAACCATGAGCAAAACCACGGGGGATAAACATTTGTTTTTTATTGTCTGCCGTCAGTTCAACCGCCACAGATTGTCCAAATGTGGGGCTGCCCTTGCGAATATCAACCGCAACATCTAATACACCACCTTCAATAACACGAACAAGTTTGCTTTGTGCATACGGTGCTAATTGAAAATGTAAGCCTCGAAGCACGCCTTTAGAGGATTTAGATTCATTATCTTGAACAAAATAAACTCTGTAGCCTAAGGCCTCTTCAAATTTGTCTTGGCGAAATGTTTCAACAAAATAACCGCGGTGGTCGCCATGAACCTTAGGTTCAATTATAAAAACATCAGCAATTGATTGAGGTATAAACTGCACACTTAAACTCCTTCTTCAGCACGTTTCAACAAATACTGACCATATTGGTTTTTAGCTAAAGGCTTAGCTAAATCAATAAGCTGTTGTTTTGTTATATAACCTTTTTCAAAGGCAATTTCCTCTAAACAAGCTACTTTTAAACCTTGGCGCTTTTCAATCGTTTCAATAAATTGTGCGGCTTCCAATAAGCTTTCATGCGTTCCAGTATCAAGCCAAGCATAACCCCGCCCCATCAACTCTACTTTTAAGAGTTGCTCGGCTAGATAGGCCTGGTTTACTGAAGTGATTTCTAATTCGCCCCGATGTGACGGTGTAATATTTTTAGCTTTTTGAATAACATCATTTGGGTAGAAATATAAGCCGGTAACTGCATAATTACTTTTTGGCTCGCTAGGTTTTTCTTCAATGCTAATAACATTGCCCACATTATCAAACTCAGCCACACCATAGCGCTCAGGATCGGCAACACGGTAACCAAATACCGTCGCTTTATCCTCAGTTTGTGCATTCATTACCGCTGTGGCAAGTAATTCCGTTAAGTCATTGCCATGATAAATATTATCACCCAGCACCAAACAAACATTATCATCGCCGATAAAATCCTCGCCCAAGATAAATGCTTGTGCCAAGCCATCAGGGGAAGGCTGTACGACATATTCAAACGTCATCCCCAATTCTATACCCTTACCTAATAAACGCTGAAAACTACTTTGATCTTCAGGCGTTGTGATAATCAGAATATCCTTGATACCAGCCAACATTAATACTGATAACGGATAATAAACCATTGGTTTATCATAAATAGGAACCAGCTGCTTGGATACTCCTCTAGTAATGGGATAAAGCCGTGTGCCAGAACCACCCGCCAATATAATACCTTTCATGCCTTTCCTTATATAATGATTAGTTGAGTAAACGAATTATACCTAAACTACTTGAAGATGCAGTTTTCAGCAAGAGAAGAAACCATTATATTCTAGGCATAAAGCCTCATAATTAATTATTTATCTCCATGAATGGATGGATGCAGAAAATTCAGGAGCACAATCTGTCCAATTCTAAGTTTTATAACGACGAAGATAATAGCTTATCCTCTTGCCCTACGGGAGCTGAGGATCATGACTAATCAGGATGATTTTTATTAGTCGCAATCGGTCGAACTTGCAATTATTGATTTAGGAAAAACCAGCCATTCCATTGTTATTTCAGCCTCTGGAAACAGCTCCTTTATTTCTTCAATGCTAACTATA
>CAYTAM010000108.1:0-5533 GCA_964435685.1 uncultured Methylophaga sp.
GAGCTCAGCATGCAAACGGTTTTGTTTTTTTATAAACTGAATGCTCCGATGGTGATTGCTATTAAAATAGCGATAATCCCTGATGGCATTATCCATTGCCTGCGGTATGCCAATAATAAAGCTTGGATCATTGCAGCAACGGTGAGTAAGCCTGTCCAATAAACCAAACCTAAGCCAACCCCTAAATCGTGAATACAAAGCCAAGCGGCAAGGCTAAGAAAGGCATAGCCAATAAAACGTAATAGCATGTTGTGCTTTTTTGATAGCATTGTGTATTGGCTAAAAGTTTGTAGATAGTGCTGTTTCATCGATAAGCTTATTAAAAGAAAACCCATAAAAACAATGCTAAAACTGACCATTATCATCAGAGGCTCGCTAATGGATCACGTTTATTTTTTAGGCTGGCTTGCTTAGAACTGTTGAGGATCTTTTCTACTGAGATGAGGATGTGCTTATTACGCACTTTTTTGGCTGCAAAATAAAAACATAAACCAAAACCTAACATACTAAGATCAAAACCAGCCATGACCCAGTCTTGTTGGACTAAGCTTGTTCCCAAGTGTTTGTTGGTAGTCAAAAAGTTGAGTAAGGGTAAACAAGAAAATGCTATTGCCGCAAGTAATAATTGATCAACCCATATCTGATAAAGTGAGCGTTTCTTGGCTATCAACACGGGGTAGAGCAGCATTGCTGCCCAAGTGATAAATAAAGTATGCATTTCCCACTCTGCTCGTTGCGCAAACCCTGTTGGCAGCAAGCGGTTCGCCCAAAAATAGGCGGCGATGGCAATGGGAAAGCCTGCAATAGTACCTATATTAAGATATTCGACCAGTAGCAAACCTTTGCTGATACCAAGTTTTTGTGCTTTCAAACGACGTTTACCTACCCATAAAATCATGCCGGTAGCAATCATGCCAGCGCCCATCAGGCTGGAGATAAAGTAGATCCAACGTAAACCAATTCCGGAAAATAAACCTTCGTGTAAGTTTATCATTACAGTCCGAAATTGCTGAGCACCACTGTGTTGTACACTAGAAGAATCATGCTGTAGATCGCCGGTATGTCCCGAATAAGTCAAACGTTCGCCTCGACTTAAACCGATGTACCCTTGCCGAGCCACTTCGATCTTAGCGTTCTCCTGGCCGCGATTTTTAATATCTATCCAGATTAATGGATTTTTACCCCAGTGTGGTTCAAGCTGTTGTAAAATACTGGACAGGCTTACATTTTCAGCCGTATCGTTGTTTACATTCTCTTCGATAAAACTAGGAAATGCTTCCGCAAAAAAGCGATCACGAGTTCCCTCATCAAAGCCATACGATGCAATAATTACACTTGGCATGGTGGTAAACATTAAGAACAATAATCCGCTGTAAGTAATCATCAAATGAAAAGGTAGCGGTAATACACTCAAAACATTGTGTATATCTAACCAGGAACGTTGTTTTTTACCGGGGCGAAAGGTGAAAAAATCTATGAATATTTTTTTATGGATCACAATGCCAGTGATCAGAGCCACCAGCATAAACATCGTCGCCAGACTGGTGATAAAATAAGCCAGCACGACAGGCATATAATGCAATTTATAGTGCATACGATACAATAGGCGACCGCCACCGGTATCTCGCACCGCAATGGCTTGGCCCGTTTGCAGATCAAGGTATTGCTGTTGCCGTTCTCCCCTTTGCCCTGTCTCTTCATTAAGAGGATCTTGCCACGCAATCATTAAAGAATAATATCGCCCTGTTGGAAATCTAACAGACCATGAGGAGGCATCGGGCGCTATTTGTGCTAGGCGTTTTTCTGCCACGGCTAATAACTGAGCTTGATCTTTTGTTTTATCAATAGCAATTTCAGGGCGCATCCAGCGGTCTGTTTCCAGGGTGAAATAACCGATAGCGCCAGTGATAAACATAAAATACAATAAGCCGCCTAACACCAGCCCTGACCAAGTATGCAGCCAGTTCATTGACTGACGAAAGGTATCTTTCATAACATACCTTCGGGCGCGAGCAAAAAGATGACCACTGAGCAAACTAAAATAGGGATTGCTATGCCGATCCAAGCTCGTCGAGCAGTCTTTACTGCAAACACCCATACTACAATGCCCGCATAGATTAAATAGCTTACCAACATGCCTATTATTACCGTATCAGCATTCGATCCTAATAAATACGATAATACAATGGCAGCAAGATTTGCCAGCAGGTAGCCGCCTACAATAGCGGTCACTACGCGGGAGAAAACAGCAGCGGTATTTTTTTTAGTTATCAAATGTTTATAGCCTTTTCAGAACGCATATTGCCTATTTATTATATACCATGACGAACGAACAGTAAAAAAGTGCCTATTTAGCTGTTATATACCCATTATCATTCAATATGCAGATTTTCAATGCCTCTCGTCACTCCCGCATATTTTTATGCGGGAATCTAGCGTATTAACCAAAGTTCAGCAATCAAGCTGGCTAGCCCCTTTATTTCCTAATCCCCCCTTAACCCGGTGAATTCACCCCCCATTAGTTTAGAAAAGGGAAGCGTCCCCTTTTCCTTTATGTCAATTTGATGGGTGGCTGCTGATATAAGCCGTCATTTATTATAGTTCGCTGATAATGTTTGGGTGGTTTTTAATCACACCCATCAAGGCAATAGCCGCACCTGATGGCTCAAACCGCCCTTGTTCCCAGTCTCTTAATGTGCCGATGGGGGTTTTTATTGCTTTGGCAAATTTCGGCTGGGTGTAGCCGACGGCTTTTCGGGCTTCACGCACCAATAATTGTTCAGGTGTGGTAATGCGAGCCGCTTGGCCTGTTTTCATTTCTTCGATGCTTTGTTTTAAGCCGGGTAATGTTTGCCCTGCATCGGCTTCGATGGCTGCAACCATCTTTTCGGTATCAATTTCGTGTGTTTTCATTGTCGTTTCCTTGTCGGTTTTTATTTGGTATTACTGATCTCCTTGGCTGTCATATTTTCTTTTTCATTTTTTTTGTAGATGAACATGACGGTGATAGTGCCATTTGAATCATGGTTAATATAAATTACTCTTGCTCCGCCACGTTTGCCTTGACCTTTTGTTGCCCAGCGCATTTTACGTGCGCCTTGTGCGTGGGGGATAACATCGCCAGCCGTTGGGTTTTGAGCAAGATAAGTGAAGAATTCTAAACGTTCGTCTTCTGACCATATTTTATCGGCTTGCTTTTTAAAGGTGGCGGTTTCAATAATCGTTTTCATGGTTATTATTATACGGGTTGCCCGTATCTATTGCAAGTATTATTGTATTTTTCCACCTTTTGCTAAGCTTATCAACAGCATCTTCTTCATTAATAAATGATTTTTGATGCTTTCTATTTGAAACTATCCATTTATAGGCGGTGTTTTCGCTGTTATAAAAAACATAATAGCTTGGAGATTTATGGATCTTTCCATTTTTGAAGCGTTTAAATATTTCGGGGCCATCATCTCCTAATAGATTTATACCCGTAATACTTGAAGATGCAGGTTTACACTTTTTCGTCACTCCCGTAGCTTTAAGCGGGAGTCTAGTGTTACAGCCATAGATCCCCGATAAAAGATCTCGGGGATGACGTGTAAATTATGCAACTTGAATGATTACGGGTATATAGCGTCATCTTCGGCATCAACAAAACAATAACGCCTAATTCATCTTCAATAAATAGGTAAGGATAAGATCAAGGTAAGATCAAGCTGGCTTGATCTTTTAGATCAAAAAAACCAAGTAACATGCCCGTCATTACGCCTCTGGCTTTTGAACCAGGATTGTAATTAAGATAATCGCTCTGTTAATCGCTTAACAATATCTCTTCGCTCATGAATAACGCCAATAATTACAGGTTTCTCTAAATCCTCAGTAAGGTAAAAAATAAAATGGTATTTGTATTTTGTTACCAGTAATTCTGGTATGTTTTTAGAGAACTGATACTTTTTTATTTCGTTTTTGCCAATTTTATTAAAAGTATTTTTTAACCCGCCACGATAGTCTTGAAGCTTTTCTTTGCCCCATTTATTAAGTGTATATCGAGCAACTTCACGCAGGTCTTTTTCTGCATCTTTGCTAAGATTATAATGTTTCATTTATTAAGACTTTCTTCCTGCTCTACTTCATCAAAAATATCATCAACAGATTTAGAAGAAAAATCACCGTTGTTAGCCGCTGCAATTCGTGGCTTTAAAAAGCCTTCTAATTGGTGTAGTGCAGATTGCTGGTCTGAGTTTGGAAGGGTTCTGTCTAAAACATAATCTTTGATAGATTGCCCTTGCAATGCTGCTGAAGCTTTTAGGCGTTGATGTTGCTCTGGCGATATTTCAATAGAAAGACGCATAGGTACCTCACCATATTTGAGTTGCTAGCTCTATACTATAAGCATAAAACAACAAATTATCAATAATACACAAATGTTGTGCTATGTATCCGAAGAACCGAAACGCCTGAGCCACGCGAGCAATAAAATGATGATAAGGTTAGCAGGTAAGTAACCACCAAAGATGGCTGCGAGTGTACGGAAAAAAACAACTATGATTTTTTCTTTTCTTATGGCATTACAAAACTCAGGCTGGTGATATACATCACGCTGGAAACTTTTTTCCCGGATAACATGATTTCTGTATCAATTGTATGCACACTGGATAAAACAAAACGCCCTTTTTCTAAGGTTTCCAAGGTAAACTTGCCCTCAGCATCTGTTTTTAATTGCCGTTGTTTTTTACTCGGTGATAAAACATTGATCTCCTGATCCACCAATGGATTGCCCTTAAATAAAGCGACAAAAACATCGCCATTGCTGGCAACAGGCACAATCTCGTGAGTCAATTTAGCGGTGGTATCGCTACGTCCAAGACGCGCTTCTACTATAGCGCCTTGCAACTTGCTGTCTGTTTTCCAGAACTGCCACCATTGAGCCTCATCCATTTGCCACGGTTGCCAAATTTTATCGGAAAAAAATCGCACATCACCGGCGCCAGAAACCGCTGCTTGCCAGTGGTTTTCTTGTTGGCTAAGCGCAGCCAAAGACTCACGATTATCGGTGAAAACCTGTGCGCCTTTTATGTTATCAATTTTATCCCCGGCTTCCGGTTCACCCGGCTCACCCAGATAAATATGTACTGATCCGTCTGCATCTCGTTCTAACCAAACTTCATGGGCGTTGACCAGCGTGGTCGATAACATCAGCGCTATTGATATTAGGATGTTTTGTATATTTATAATTTTCAACATGATTTTTCTTCTATATAAAGTCGTTAACAATAAGAATGTGTCAGCATGGATTAATATTCCAAATAGCCAGGGTACTGGCAAAATTATGGCGTATTAAAATAACAGTGCGCCGAACGCTGGGTAAAGTTGGCACACTGTTATGATGCTAAGTCCTAAGTCAATTACCATTTGTAGGAAACACTACCAATAATGGTGCGTTCATTACCGTAAAAACAACCATAAGTACAAGTAACATAAGTTTCATCTGTTAGATTTTTTACATTAACTGCGTAGCGCCATTGCTTTGTGTCATAACTAACCA
>CAYTAM010000109.1:0-5518 GCA_964435685.1 uncultured Methylophaga sp.
GAGATCTTTTATCGAGGATCTGAAAACTCCCGCTAACCTTGTGCTCAGCTCGACTGGGTAAACATGCGGTAGTGACGGCAAATAAAAATTTGCTTCTTCAAGTAGTTTGGGTGTAGATTTATAAAATCCCTGCATTTAGGAAAAGTGCGACACCAACCACAGCGACCACTACAACCGATAATACAATAACCACTTCTTTTAAAAATGAAACTTTTTTAGTCAGCTCCTCAAACTGAAATATAAGCCCACTAAGTTCTTTATTTTCTTCTTTCGGCTTCTGGGCTTCTATTTCGGCGAGATGTGCTACGACTTTTTCAGCTAAATTCACATCTAAATATTGCGCAATTAAAGGCGCTATATTTTGCTCAAGCTGCTGGCTTGCAATAAGTGATATATGTTGTTCCTGCTTGGTTAGCCAAGCTTCGCCCTGCCGCTCTAGCGTTAACAAGGCTTTTGCTGGTAAGTCAAGATCATCTATCGCAAATTGCACTGCTGATTCTGCAGAATCATCAATCATTTTCTGTGCCGCTTGTTGTGCCACCTCAATCGTGCCTTGCTTTGTTTGTTGTTTCAACTGTTCTTTGAGAGAAGGTAATAAGCCCGTCATATGGCTGGCTATAGCGGTTTCCATCGACTCTAAAACAATCTGCCTGCTTAAACTTTCTGCTACTGCTCTAGTAGTTTGTTGTATTTTTGGTAAAAAATCTCGCTCAATAATCTCTGCAATTTGATCACTCAAGTCACTATTATCCGCCATTTGTGGTGAAGACAGTGCCTGATTAAACAACACCCCTTTTGCTGTTTCTGTTGCCACCCGACGAGTAATATCTCCTACCCGCTCCTCAATCGAGGTGCGGATTTTTGGCAACCATTGTTGCTCTAGCTGTGTGATTAAATTATCATTTAAAGCGGGCATGGCTATATTGATTTCCGGATTCACTGATGGCTGCTGCATAACTGATTCCGCGATCTGCTCATCCAATACCTCAGCATCTCCCTCAAGTTGCGCCATAATTTCTGCCAATGAATTTTGTTTGGGTGGCTTGCTCAACGCGGCTATTGCCCCTGCGGCGAGCGCATTGTTTTGATCGCTTTGAGTATCATTGCCTGTACACATTACAACTGGAATGGTATTGAAGTTCTCATTTTCTTTGATCTTTTTTGTTGTTTCTAAACCATCTAAACCGCCCATCACAACATCCATGAAAATAATATCTGGTCTCACACTATTGGCATGTAAATAACTCAAGGCTTCTTCACCGCTAGAAATTTGAACAATATCAAGATCGTAGGGTGCTAATAATTTACTCAGCGTCAATCTAGCTACGCGTGAATCATCAACCACCAGCGCTTGTTTTTGCATTTTATACCTCTTATGCTTACCCGTTATTCTGCTCGATAAACATCTAAATTTATATTAGTTACATGCTGACCTAACATCACAATTTCACCTTGATAACGTTGTGCCATATCGCTGGCAAACTCAAAAAAATAGGTGCGTTGAAACTGCATGCGTCCTTGGCTATTTCGTTGCAACCGTATCTTTTTCCAACCAACAGTATCATTCAAAAATGTGACACCAACACGGTCACATCGGCGTTTTGCTGCTTGAATAGCGCGTTCGGCTACGCCACGGCTATCCCACCAAAACCATGCTAAACCTATCAATACCGACATGATTAAGCCATTTTCCATTATCCTATATCTCCCCATAGTGCTTGCACAACAGCCAGTGCTGCCACCGTTGCTGTCTCTGTTCGTAGAATTCTCGGACCCATTGTTACCGCTTGAAAACCCATATTAACAGCCTGCCCAACTTCTTGTTCGGTTAAGCCGCCTTCAGGCCCTATCAACAGCGCTATCTCATTTTGTTTTAATAGTGAGGTTAGCCCAGAGTCAGCTTGGGGATCTAATACTAAGCGACATTTTACATCACAGCTGTAAATCACTTCTTCTAGCTGCGTCACATTACTCAAAATGGGTAATAATGTTCTACCACTTTGTTCGCATGCGCTGGTTATAATGCCCTGCCAATGTGCTAACCGCTTCTCTGCACGATCTCCCCTGAGCGAGATATTACATCGTTGTGTTATTACTGGAATAATATGATTAACACCTAGTTCAACAGCTTTTTGTAAAGCATAATCCATGCGTTCACCCCGTGATATACCTTGTAGCAAGGTTATCGACACGGGTGATTCATTATCCACGTTTAATGTGTTGATGAGTTTTACTGTTGAACTTCGTTTGGTAACATCATCTAATATTGCTAAATATTCTAAGCCTTGTCCATTAAATAAATGGAGTTCCGCGCCTTGCTTTAATCGTAACACTTGAACAGCATGCCGGCGCACCTTATCTGGCAGCGACATTATTTCAACATTTTTATCCAATTCAGGACAATATAACCGTGGGATCCGCATAGCTAGCCATAATGTATAAAGATAATTTAGTATACTTGCCTTATGGTGAATTTAGAACAGATAAAAGAGATTGTTATTTCGGTTAGTAAAACCGAACTACTACCGCGTTTTAATTCTGTAACACGTGATTACAAAGCCGATGGCAGTGTGGTCACAGAGGCTGACATCATTATGCAACAACGTCTTGCCTCCGCATTACATAAAGCTTATCCTAATATTCAGTTACTGGGTGAAGAAATGTCGGCTAATCAACAACAAGCATTATTGACTTCCGCCCAGTCTTTATGGTGTTTAGATCCTATTGATGGCACCAGTAACTTTGCTGCTGGCATGCCTTATTTTTGTGTTTCCTTAGCCTTAATTGAACAGGGTAGCGTCACCTTAGGCTTGGTATATGATCCCATTCGTGATGAATGCTTTTCAGCTCAGATTGGTAAAGGTGCTAAGCTAAATGGGCAAGTACTTTCATCAAAACCAACAAATTTACCGCTCGACCGAGCCATTGCCTTAATAGATTTCAAACGTTTAAATCATAAGTTAGCAACACAATTAGTAATTAATAAACCCTATGGATCTCAGCGTAGTCTCGGCTCAATTGCTCTTGAATTGTGTTGGATAGCCGCTGGACGCGGTCATATTTATTTGCATGCAAAACAGCAGTTATGGGATCATGCCGCAGCACAATTAATATTAAGTGAAGCTGGTGCATTTACTTGCACCCTTGAAGGGAAATCCCTGTCAAGCAATCACCTTGAACCCCTATCGACGATTGCCGCACTCGATGAAAAATTATTCCTACAATGGTGTGATTACCTCAATGTCCCACTCACTGATTTACCCTGACTGGCCCGCTCCCGACACGGTCAAAGCCGTATCAACAACTCGGCAAGGTGGCTTTAGCCCCTCTCCTTTTGATGGGCTTAACTTAAGTGTACATGTGGGTGACGCTATTAATAGCGTGACTAATAACCGCATCTCTTTAATCAAAGATGCTCAGTTGCCTGAGCCTCCTCGTTGGCTAAATCAAGTCCACGGCACTACGATTTCTACCGCGAATGACTGGCAACTAGGTGATGAAGCTGATGCCATTGTCAGTGAACACGCCAATCAAGTATGTGCAATCATGACTGCTGATTGCCTACCTATTTTATTATGTAATCAACAAGGTAATATAGTTACCGCCATTCACGCTGGTTGGCGTAGCTTGGCTACAGGCATCATTGAAAAAACACTGCAACACTTTCATTGCCCACCGCAACAAATAATGGCGTGGTTTGGTCCTGCAATCGGTCCTACGCAATTTGAAGTGGGTAGCGATGTTTGTCATGCTTTTTGCCAACACTCAATACACGCACAGCAAGCCTTTCAACAAACAGACCCCCATCACTATCTAGCTAATATCTACTTACTTGCTAGGCAGCGATTAAATGCGCTGGGGATCCATGCTATTTTTGGTGGCGAATTTTGTACTGTCTCCGAACCTACCCGCTTTTTTTCTTATCGCCGTGATGGCGTTACTGGCAGAATGGCATCGATGATATGGATAAGCAATAAATGAAGTATAATCTTCTAAATTAATCACCCCCCCCTTAGCAGGAATAAGATGGACTTATTACTTTGGATTATTAGCTTCAGCCTGATTGGCGGCATACTCAGCGTTATATTTGCATCGTCATTTTTACTGCTTTCAGATAATATCCGCAATAATGCTGTGCCGCACTTAGTCAGCTTTGCTGTTGGCGCCTTACTCGGTGCCGCACTACTCGGCTTAATCCCCCATGCCTTAGATCCCACTTTCGGTGTAGATCCTCACGATATTGGCTTAACATTATTGATCGGGCTACTCAGCTTTTTTATTCTAGAAAAACTGGTTCTGTGGCGCCACTGTCACCATGATCATTGTGATGTTCATGATCCTGAACCATCCGATCATGATAATAAAAAACAAGCCGCAGGCACACTCATTATAGTAGGTGATGCCATCCATAACTTTGTCGATGGCATTTTAATTGCCGCTGCATTTCTGACTGACGTACATCTAGGCATTGTCACCGCCTTAGCAATTGCTGCCCATGAAATCCCTCAAGAGCTGGGCGACTTTGTTATTTTATTGCATAGTGGCTTTAGCCGTAAAAAAGCACTGTTTTTTAATGTTCTATCCAGCCTAGGTACGGTTGTCGGCGCCGTTATTGCTTATTTCCTATTGGCTGATATGCAATTTTTACTACCTTATATTCTGGTTATTGCTGCCTCAAGCTTTATTTATATTGCTGTTGCCGATCTTATTCCGGGCTTACATCATAAAGTGAAACCGTCAGAAACATTGCAACAAATTTCTCTTATTGTTGCAGGCACACTGTTTATCTATATTGCGCACAGCACCTTGCATTAATGCCACCCACCATCAACAAAATCCTGGTTATAGGGCCATCATGGATCGGCGATATGGTGATGGCACAATCACTGTTTATTAGCCTTAAAAAAAATAATCCTGATATTTTAATTGATGTGCTTGCCCTTGCCTGGACAAAACCACTTTTAGATCGTATGCCAGAAGTCAATAAAGCAATCACCATGCCTGTTAGCCACGGCGTTTTCGGATGGAAATTGCGCAAGAAAATAGGGCATGAATTACGCAAAAAACAATACGATCAAGCGATCGTGCTACCCAATTCATGGAAATCCGCACTTATTCCGTGGTTTGCCAATATTCCGCTAAGGACGGGTTGGCGTGGAGAAATGCGCTACGGCTTGCTCAATGATATGCGTGTGCTGGATAAGTTGGCATTAGCAATGATGGTGCAACGCTATGTTTCACTGGCTCATCCTGCATCGCAAGCAGATAAAGCCCCCGATTATCCTAAACCTTTAATGGTAGCCAATGCACCTTCAGAACAGTTTCAAATTGCTTTGAAAGCACAACAAAAACGCCTTGTTTTATGCCCAGGTGCTGAATTTGGCACCGCCAAGCAATGGCCTGCCAGCCACTATGCCGAATTAGCCGACACCTTAATCCAGCAAGGCTGGCAAACACTTATTCTAGGCTCTGAAGCGGACAAAACTATCGCCAGCGAGATTATCGGCAATATTAACCC
>CAYTAM010000110.1:0-5507 GCA_964435685.1 uncultured Methylophaga sp.
CTATAAGCGAAGCATAACATAAACCTAGCCTTTTGGGCGCGCCCAAACTAACCAAATAAGTTTTTCAATTCAGGGAGGCATGAACCACAGTTGGTGCCTGCTTTAAGTAAGACGCCAATATCATCCACTGTTTTTGCCTTGCCGCAACTTATGGCTTCTTTAATAGTGTTTTCACCCACTCCAAAACAGGCGCAGACAATCGAGCCTGTATCAGCTTGATCAGCACCAAGTTTACCTGCAAGCAGGTTAGCTCGGGCTTGGTCATTCAGCGGTGATTCTGAGAATAGCTGGCTGAGCCATGTGCGAGTAGGTAATTCATGGTGAGGCGAAACAAATATGACACCTTCAAGTTGCGTATTTTTTATCACGCCTGCACGATAACGCTGTGAAGCATGATCAGAGAATTCTAACCAGTCACCCGCTTTACCTAATAGTTGTTTTGCCCAAGTAGAGTAATGTTTAATAGTTGAATTACCGGTTAATTCATAACGCCAGAACTGTTCGCCTTTAATACTTACCCAATAATGTGCGTCTGTTAAAGTCAGGGGTGATCGTGACAGAATAAAGCCATGCCAAACCGGATCATAGCGTTGTATTTTTACGGGGGTATGCTTGGATTCTGGCTGACCAGATATGGGATCAACAATGGGATTGACCACTGCATCAATACGCGACAATGATGTGTTTTGCTGACTCCAATGCATAGGAACAAAAATACTGCCGACACGTTGGTTATCACTGATTTGGACACGCGCTAACATTCGACCCCATAAGCTATCAATTTGAGCTAATGCACCTTGTTGAAGATCCCACTTTTTAGCATCATCAGGGTGAACTTCAACAAAGGGTTCGGGAATATGATTATTTAATTTGGCACTTCGGGCTGTGCGCGTCATGGTGTGCCATTGATCACGTATGCGTCCGGTGTTTAGAATTAAGGGGTAATTATCACAGGTTGCATTGGCGGGTGGCCGAGGTGTGATAGCAATAAATTGTGCTTTTGCTGTTTTAGTATAAAATTTATTATCAGTGAATAAACGTTTAGTGCCTTGCGGATTGTTGATCGTTATTGGCCATTGCACCGGTACCAATTGATCATATTCATCATCACTAATATTAGCTAATCCGCTAATATCAAAATCACGTGAATTATTATTTTCAAAGCCAGAAAGACGGGCATGCTCACGGAAAATATCAGCACTAGTTTGAAAATCAAATTGTTGCTTAAAGCCTAAACGGTGTGCAACCTGGCAAATGATCCACCAGTCTTCTTCTGCTTCACCCGGATGGGACAGAATATTTCTCTGGCGAGAAATTCGGCGTTCAGAGTTTGTTACTGTGCCGCATTTTTCACCCCATGCTAATGCAGGTAATAATATATTAGCACACGCGGTGGTGTCAGTATTTTGCTCACAGTCAGATACAACTACAAGTTCGCAGGCTTGCAGTGCATCGCGAACTTTATCTGCATCAGGTAGGGTCACAACAGGATTAGTTGCCATGATCCAAATGGCTTTTATTTTGCCGCTAGCGACATCATTAAACATATCGACCGCTTTTGCACCAGCTGTTGTTGCTAATCTATCCGTTTTCCAGAAACGAGATACCAAATCATGATGTATAGGATCATCAAGATCCATATGTGCTGCGAGTTGGTTAGATAAGCCGCCTACTTCACGTCCGCCCATTGCGTTGGGTTGGCCGGTGATCGAAAAAGGACCCATTGCCGGTTTGCCTATGCGACCTGTAGCTAAATGGCAGTTTATAATACTATTTGATTTGTCTGTGCCTGATGATGACTGATTAACGCCTTGAGAATAGAGTGTAACAACTTTTTCTGTTTCGGTGAACAGCTGGAAAAATTCAGCTACATCTTGTTGAGAGAGTTCGCAGTCCCTAGCCACTTTTTCATTATCAATAGACGACATTTGTGCCGTCAGTAAGGCATCAGCAAAGCCTTCTGTAAATTGAGTAATATAATCCCAATTCAGCTGTTTATTTTTATTTAAATACTGCAATAAACCATTAAATAGTGTTGCATCTGAGCCTGGTTTGAGGGGTAGATGTAGATCAGCAATCTCACAGGTAGCTGTTTTGCGAGGATCAATGACGACTACCTTTAATTCAGGGCGATCTGCTTTTGCTTTGACAATACGCTGAAATATAACAGGGTGACACCATGCGGTATTAGAACCTTCGATTACAATAAGATCAGCATGTTCGAGATCTTCATAACTGCAAGGCACTGAATCACTACCAAATGCACGTTTGTAACCTGCTACGGCGGATGACATACATAAACGTGAATTGGTATCAATATTGGCACTGCCAATAAAACCTTTCATTAACTTGTTGGCAACATAATAGTCTTCGGTCAGCAGCTGACCTGAAACATAAAATGCTACGGCATCAGCACCATATTGTTCAATTATTTTTTTAAAGCCATCAGCAACAGTATCTAAAGCATCATTCCATGAAACGCATTTCCCATTGATTTGAGGGTGTAATAAACGCCCCTCAAGCCCCACAGTATCGCCTAATGCAGAACCTTTTGAGCATAGCCTACCAAAATTAGCAGGGTGAATATTATTGCCTTTTATTGAGAGTGAGCCATCACTTTCTGTCCTTGCCAATACGCCACAACCTACACCACAATAAGGACACGTTGTTGACACTGTTGCTGAGCGGGTCATAGTGTAGCCTCATCAACTTGGTGTTGGCCAAATAAAATATCTTCACGAATGGCCGAAATATCTTGTTGTTGTCCCAGCAATGAAAAATACCAGTTGCCATCGGTGGTGTCACCGTAAAGCACCGTGCCAATAATTTTGTTTTGTTTTAGTACCAGCTTTTTATAGATGCTTCTTGTAGGATCTTGGTAGACTAGTATTTCCGATGTTTCATCACCGATAAAATCACCAGCAGAAAATAGATTGATCCCCGTTACTTTTAATTTAGTGGCCGTAGCTGAACTAACGTATTTAGTCGTACCCATGTTAGCAAGGTGAGCAGCACATACTTTGGCCTGCTCATAGAGCGGTGCAACTAGACCAAATGTTTGGTTGCGATGTTGCACACATTCGCCTACAGCATAAATATTCTTTGAGTAGGTTTTAAGTGTATCATCAACGAGTATACCGCGTTCACAGGCAATACCTGAGTCTTGTGCTAGTTTAATATTGGGGCGTATACCTACCGCCATTACTACTAGATCGGCTTCAACTACTGAATTGTCTTTAAAGCGTACTTTTTCAACACGTTCATTACCAATTAGTTCAACAGTGCTATGTTCCATTAAAAAGTGCAGTCCCTTTTCTTCTAAATCTGCCAGCATAAGATCGGCAGCAGTTTGATCGAGTTGCTGGCTCATTAGGGTATTGCTTCGATGAACTACCGAGACATCCATACCCTGTATCATTAAGCCATTAGCCGCTTCTATCCCCAATAGTCCTCCACCAATCACAATGGCTTTTTTATGTGTTTTGGCAGCTTCTACCATGGTATTGACATCATTGATATCACGAAAGCTGATGACCCCTTTTAAGTTAATACCAGGCAAGGGCAACATTACGGGGTTTGAACCTGTCGCGAGGATTAACTGATCATAATTTTCTACGGTGCCATCATCAGCAGTAACGGTACAATTATCACGGTCTACTTCAGTCACTGTTTTGCCAGTATGCAAGGTGATATTGTTATCTTGATACCATTGAAGATCATGAATAATAATTTGATCAATGGCTTTATCACCGGCAAGAACGGGCGACAGCATGATCCGGTTATAATTGCCATATGGCTCAGCGCCAAATACGGTAATATCGTATTTATCAGGTGCTAGCTTTAATAGCTCATCTATTGTTTTCATACCGGCCATGCCGTTGCCGATTAAGACTAGTTTTTCTTTCATTACGGAGAGTTTATACCCATAGTCATTGGAACTGCTGTTTTCAAATCAATCAACTTTTTATGATTAGGTCGGAATAAATATTTTACCTTCTACCACCATTACTGCTTCCCCACCAATCCTTAGATTCAGTGCTGTTCCTGGCTTATGATCCATTTCGATATTAATTACGCTACGGCGGTTTTTTGCATCGCCACGATCTACCGCAAAGGTATGCGTGCCTTGTTGAGTGAAATCAAATGAACATAAATAGCAAGCAAAAGCAGGCATGGCACTACTGATCGCAGGGTCGCTATGAACACCAATATTCGGTCATAATAATCGGGCATTAAAATTAGCATCTTTAAAAGGCGTTTTAGGTGAAAATAATAAAATTTCTTGGGCAGAAGTTTGGGGTGCAGTTGAATGATTCCAGGCGGTAAAATTAAATTTAGCTTTCCTAACCGTTTGATAATTCCATTCGGGCACAATTAAATAGGGGAATCCACATGACACTAATCGGCTTGTATATTTTTTGTGGTCAATTTCAGAATCTTTTATGGATAATAATTCAGCAAGCTCAGTCGTTGACGGTGTGAAGCGATCAACTACGGATGAGACTTTATCAGTAAATTGGACAAAGCTGACTTTGTTGTTTGAGGCCGATACGTTGACTTCAATTCCCCCCGTGTTTTGGATGAAATTTAAGGTGGTAATGCTCTCATTGAATTTAATGTCGCCACACTCAGCCAAGGCATAAGCTGTTGCAATAATAGGGTGGCCAGCATAATCAATTTCATCGAGTGGTGAAAAGATCCGCATTTTTCGTGTGGTGTTATCACCGTTAGGGTTTGATACAAATACCGATTCTGGTAAGTTGAGTTCCTTAGCAATAACAGCCATTTGTTCGGCATTTAAGTCGTCAGATTTGGGGAAGACAGCAAGTTGAGCCCCGGCAAACATTTGGTGAGTAAAGACATCAGCAATATAATAGTTAAGCGTCATTATTTATCTCCGGCTAAATTAACAGCTACTCGTCCATCTTCGATGCGGACACCGTATGAACCTACTTTGACCGTTTCATCTTCTAAGCAGACACCTGTTTTAAGACTAAAATGCTGTTTATAAATAGGTGACGATACCATTGGCTCACCCTTAATATCACCCGTTAGACCACGAGAAAGAATGTTGATAAGACTAAAAGGATCATAGTTATTAATGGCATAGATAGCATTATCTTCAGGCATATAGAAGATGGCGACTTGCGTCTCTTCAACTAAAGCACATACGCCACAATTCGGTACCAAGTCATCTACACTGCAAATATCGACCCAGCCTTCGACCAGCTCAGGGCGAGCGGGATTATTATTTTCAGTCATTATACTTCCTCCGCTAATGCCAGCTGGCGCTCTTCAATATTGGCGGGGCGAATTTGACCGCGTTCTTCTACAAAAATAATATTTTCATCGGTTTCGTCACTGTTCACAAAATGACGGAAGCGTTTAAGTTTGTTTTCATCTTCAATGGTGGTTTTCCACTCACATTGGTAGGTATCGGCCACATGTTGCATTTGAACCTCAAGCTGTTCACAAATCTCTAGCTTGTCATCAATAACAACCGATTG
>CAYTAM010000111.1:0-5498 GCA_964435685.1 uncultured Methylophaga sp.
TATAATGGCTTCTTCTCTTGCTGAATCATCTATTTCCAAGTTGTTTGGGTATACAATTAATCAGCAAAATTCACACCACTTATTAGTGTCACGCTAATAAAAACAATAATAACTTGTTTATAATGATAAAAAACGTTGTTAACGCTATATTCTATACAACTTGAAGTGTGTATTAGTTCACCTATTTTTGTCATAATGTGACGTAATTAGCAGTTTAATGTAAATTAACATTATTTTCAAATAAAATGTAAGGTAATTTGTAGGGGTGTCTAGGAAGGAAGCGTAGAGTTATTAAAATTCCTGCCAACAAAACTACGGGATGTACTGATATCACACGCTGTTTTAAGACGCGGTTTCAGCTAAGTCGGCGTAAATCACTAAATAATATAGCAAGAGCCAACCTATCAGAGATCGCCAGTTTTTGAAAAATAGCCGTTAAATGCGCTTTTACCGTTCGCTCAGTAATACCCATTTGTTTAGCAATCATTTTATTGGTTGCGCCATGACTGATCTTCTGGGCAACATCTATTTCTTTGGGCGTTAACTGTGCTAGCAAAGCACGCTGCTCTGCTGAAACACCTGGCTCTTCCGTCAGGCGATCAATTAACTCCGACATAACATCACGCTTAACCCAAACTTCGCCGTGCAAAATATTATAAAGTGCCTCATTCAATTTTTCTATGGGTGAGGCACAGTCAAAATAACCTCTCGCTCCTTGTTTGAGTATGGCAATTTGTTTGTCTATAGTTTGCGCTGAACCAATCATCAAAATACGTGCTGAAGTCAGAATTTTAACCGAAGATAGCACGGTATCATTGCCACTTAATAGATCATTGTGGCATAAAATTAGTGCTGGCTGTTGTTGGGAGATAGCTTTAAACAATTCATTAATTGTTTTGTAATAACTAGTTTTATATTCTTTAGGTAACGCCGTTTGAATTATTGCACATAGCTCATCATCAGCTATAGCTAAGTATAGCAATACTTGTGTTGGTATTATTTCAGCTGCTAATTGATTCACTTTAATTCAACGCTCTCGTAATGCTTCATTCCTAGCTTTTAATATTGGTTTTAATAGGTAATCTAATACAGATTTCTTACCCGTTAATATATCCACTCTGGCGGTCATTCCTGGGATAATATCTAAATTACCTTTACTACTTTCAATATAATTTTTATCTGTCCGTAGATAAATCAGAAAAAAGCTCTCGCCTTTCTCATCTTCTATTGTATCGGCACTGATCCGTTCAAGTTTAGCGGGCAAACCGCCATAAATAGAAAAATCATAAGCGGTTAGCTTAATCATTGCCTCTTGACCAGGTCGTAAAAATGCAATATCGGCAGGTCTGATTTTTGCTTCAATTAATAAATTATCCTCAATAGGTACAATCAATACAAGATCCATGCCAGGTTGAATTACCCCCCCTACAGTATTTATTTTTAATTGCTTTATTGTGCCTTTTACTGGTGATCTTACCTGCGTACGCGTCACTCTATCTCTTTGTGAATAAATGGCTTCCTTGGTGCGCGCTAATTCGGCACTCACTTCAGAAAACTGGATTGCTGCCTCTGCTCTAAATTGAGCTTGTTGTTCGACTATTTTTTGCCGCACTTCATTGAGTGCCGATTGTATTCGTGGAATGGCTAGACGATTCGCTTCCATATCACCATATAGCTCATTTGTCGTACGTTTTAAGCGTAGTAATTCAACCTCTGACATCACCCCCGCTTCCACTAAAGGCTCTGACATTTTGAGCTCTCGATCACTTAGCTCATAACTTTTCTGTAATTGAGTTTGTTTAGAACGGCGTTCCACTAATTCTTGTTGACGCTGTGCTTGCTGCTGCTTTAATACGTTCACTGCTGATTTTAGTGTCAACTGGCGCGCCTGGTAAAGTGCTACTTCATTTTCTGCTAAAATCGGGGCGTGCTCTATAATTATTGGTGGCACTATAAACTCAATATTGTCACTTTCTGCCTTTAATCGTACACTTCGTGCAAGTAGCTCATAATGCTTTAACTCCGTTTCCCTAAAAGATGATGCAAACCGTGTATCATCAATTCTAAGGAGCACTTGGCCTTGTTCGACTCTTTGACCCTCTACAATTAGTACTTCTGAAAGGATCCCACCTTCTAAGTTTTGAATAACTTGGGTTTTGCTAGAAGGCACAACTTTGCCCTCTCCTCGTGTCACTTCATCTAGGGTTGTTTCATAGGCCCACCACCCAGCAGCAATAAAGAAAGCCAAGCTTAACAATAGCAATGAATGGCCTGCACGATGTACCGACTCAAGTGTAGCCGCACTTACTTCTGACATAAATTCAGTATCATCTGGGTGCACTCGTTTAAACCAAGCCATAACTAGTCTTCCTTAAAGAGGCACTGATTAAGTCTGGGTCGAACAGATTGCGAATTAAAATGTTCTGATTCAAGGCGTGGAACGCACGTCATAGCAGGGCTATGGCGAAGTTTCACAACGCAGAAGCAAGATCTTTTAATCGCAATATGTCGATTCATGACTTATTCAGAGGCTCCCTTAGCCTTTTGATACTTTAATATGACCTTTTTTTAAGGCCGCTAATATTTGTTCACGGGGACCATCAGCAATTAACCGTCCTTGATCCATCACAATAACTCTATCAACCAAGCTTAATAGTGATGATTTATGGGTAACCAATAACAATGTTTTATCTGCTAATATTGCCGAGAGTTTTGCTTTAAATTGCTCTTCCGTACTATTATCCATTGCATTGGTAGGTTCATCTAAAATCAACATCGGTGGTTCTAATAACAATGCTCGTGCAAGCGTAACGCTTTGCCTTTGACCTCCCGATAAGCCTTCACCACGTTCACCCACTGGCATATCAAATCCCGCTGGATGACGATTAACAAATTCAGTCACGCCAGCAATTTCTGCAGCCTTAAGCACTGCATCATCATTTGCAAAAGGCGCACCCATGACAATATTGTCCCGAATACTACCAAAAAATAGTGTGACATCTTGTGGTGCATAACCTACATTGCGCCGCAAATCAACAGGATCAACCTGCCTAATATCGGTACCATCTAATAAAATAGCGCCCTCACTCGGTTGATAAAGACCTAATATTAATTTCTCAATAGAACTCTTTCCCGAACCAATTCGACCAATAAAGGCTACTTTTTCTTTGGGTTTTATAGTGAATGAAATTTCAGTAAGTGCATCCATAGGCTGCTCTGGATAACGAAATGACACCTTCTTAAACTCTATTCCACCTTGAAAATCAGGCCGATGTAAAAACTCTCTTCCTGAAGGTCGTTCAACAGGTAAACTCATTAAATGATTAAGTGAACTTAAAGCAGCTTTTGATTGGTGATAACGCGTTAATATTCCTGCTACCTGCCCTAGCGGCGCTAAAGCGCGTCCCGTTAAGATGGTACAAGCAATTAATGCCCCGATAGTGATCTCACCCTCAGCTATTTTATATACCCCAAATACCACAATGCTAACCGAGGCCATTTGCTGTAAAAATGAAGTGAAATTAATGGCGATAGATGACAACAGCCGTGTTCGATGACTGTATGTTGCAATAAAGCCTATTGTTTGTTCCCATTTGCGTTGAATAAGGGATTCAGCACCGATACTTTTAATCGTTTCTAGCCCCGTTAATGTTTCAATTAAAGTTGCACTCTTTTGCCCAGAATGCTGAAAAAGCTGCTTAACCGATCGACTGAGCGGCAATTGAATAATAAGACCAACAATAATCGCTAGTGGAATAGCTACTAACGGAATATAGGCTAACTCACCGCCCAGTGTCCAAATCACAAAAATAAATAAAAAGGCAAAGGGCACATCAATCAGTGTCGTTAGAGTAGTCGACGTAAAAAAGTCACGAAAAGACTCAAACTCTTGCATATTATTGGCAAATGAACCCACCGAGTTAGAGCGCGCTTCCATTTTGATATTCATTACTTTTTCAAATATGGTGGAAGACAAAATAACATCGGCCTTTTTACCCGCCATATCAATAAAATAGCCACGAAGTGTACGTAATAAAAGATCAAAGACAAGTACGGTTGCCACCCCAATGGCCAGTACCCATAGCGTTTCCAGTGCATGGTTGGGAACGACGCGATCATAAACGTTCATTATAAAAAGTGGCAATGCAAGTGCAAACAAATTCACTAAAATTGAAGCAAGAAATACTTCGCTGTAGATAGGCCAAAATCGAGATATCGTACCCCAAAACCAATGTCTAGCACGTGGAATTGCGCTTTGTTCTGTTCGTTTATCAAAGTTATGCACAGCTTTAATAAAGATAGCATAGCCAGTGTAGAGTTTTGTAAGCTCTTGTAATGATACTTCAGCTTCACCTTCATCCGTTTCAGCGAAAATAACCCGCGCTGTATCCTTGTTAAATTCAACCACAATACAAGCCGTACTATTTTCTAATAATAAAACTGCAGGTAATACTAAATTAGCTATTTTCCTAATGGGTCGCTTGACCACTTTTGAAGAAAGCCCAGCTCGCTGTGCCGCCCGTGAGAATAGTTTGGGGGTTAACTTATTGTCGACTAAGGGTAAACCTGCAGTTAAGGATTCCGCACTATGTGGTTTATTAAGTAATTTTGCCAGTACCGTCAAACACGCTAATAAGGGATCATCAAGCGTATGCTGACCCTGTTCCGCATCCCACTGTATTGGTTTTTGCTGTGTGGTATCATTAGCCATTGTTTTAAACAGTCTATCCTAATCGTAGCAAGCCTTAATCATACCTTAGTATACCGTGAAGCTCTATTAGCATTTTGTGAGAACTCAATAAAATAGAGACCTGTATCTCAGTTCTTATTGTTTTTTTTATATATTCTGATAAAGCCATGCGAAATGGTACAATTTCTTGTTAGATCACACACTCCAACATGGGTAATAATGATGGCTTATATTCAACGAAATGATGCGGGTAAGATCATTGCAGTTTTTGATGAAAAACAAAGTGGCGCACCAGAATATTTGGCTATAGATTCCTCTGAATTAATTGAGTACCTAACTCGTTCAGACTCAAACAATGACGCCAAAACTATGTTGGCAAGCTCTGATATTAATTTAGTGCGTGTACTTGAAGATCTTATTTACACTTTGATTGATAAAAAAGTGATTATGTTTACTGATTTACCTTTAGCAGCACGAGAAAAGTTAGTGAATCGGGGGAGAATACGGGGGAATTTAACAGATCTTGATGATCTTGTTGATGATAATGAAGGTCTGTTATAGATCTTAAAACGAGCGTATGTTTTAAAGATTTTCATGATTAGCCATGAAAGTCATATATGTTTACATTTTCATTATAAAACAACATCTTAACTTGCTACTGTCATCTCGACCAGAGGGAGAGATCTTATACCACGGCAGCTCAAGATCTCTCCCTCTGGTCGAGATGACAGTTATGAAAATGATTTTACCAACTATACCCAAAATCATTCAATCTGTAAATTTCAGACCAAAAGCTAGAAAGCCAGTG
>CAYTAM010000112.1:0-5464 GCA_964435685.1 uncultured Methylophaga sp.
AGACTCCGGCTAAAAGCATACCGGAGTGACGGAACAGCGAAAATTTACAGATTGGGTAAGCATGTGGGAGTGACGGGGAGGGTAAAACCGCAGTTTCAATGATAACTGGTATATAATCATCAAATGAATGAATTTGTTACCTCTTCAGCTGAACCCAGTTATTTAATGCCGTTGGCATTGACTGTAGCACCCTTTGGGCCAACAGATGATCCCCAATTCTTTTTCAAAAGTGAACAAATAGAACAGCGTATTAACTTACTGCTACATTTAATTCGTTCTAGCGATAAAGTCGCATTATTATTTGCAGATCACGGGTTTGGTAAAAGTGCTTTACTTATGCAATTGCAGCACACTTTGGGTGATGATGTACGGATCTGCCGTATTGATGTTGAGCCATCAACAGAGCCTGAAGTACTACTATTACATTGCTTGCGCACACTAGGTGTCGATGATAATGAAATACGATTAAGCTCTGATCATGCAGAATTATTACGACAACGCTGTCAAAGTTTACAAAATTTAAATGTTAAACCTTTACTGTTGATTGATAATGCTCATCAGTTATCAACGCAAAGCTTGGCGATGATATTAAACTGCTTGTCGTGGCAACAACAACAGCAATTTCTGGTACAGGCAGTATTAACAGCAAAACATGCTATGCCAGAATTAAATACGATCCATGGACGGATCCAACGTATTGATTACTACCCAATTATTACAGAAACAGAACTTGCCGCGTACCTTATGCATAGGTTAATGGCAGCGGGTTATCAAGATGATCTCCCATTCAAAGAAAAAATAATAAGACAGATCTTTAAAAAATCTGGCGGGCAACCAGAATTAATAAATCAATTAGCGCATCAGCAATTATTGGGGATAAAATCACTATCCGCCTCAAAAAAAACAGACCTTTCTACTTTATTAAAATGGCTAAGTATTGGGCTATTAGTCATTTTACTGGCACTATTATTAGCTTTTCAGGATAAGCTTAATTTACTATTCAACACGACAAAAATGCAGCCAGAGCCTGATCAATTGTGGGAAGTAATACCAGAGCAGCAAGTAACCCCCATTATGGTAGATCCGGAAGTCGATACTGGCGAGATACAGCCCGCAGAGGATTTAGAGAATTTACTTGGAAGTCCTCCGCCCTCTGCTGGTATGGCAATGGCAAATGAAGAAATAGCTGTTGATTTAGCTGAAGAACAAGGGCGAGCAGAATTGCAAGCGCTGATTGCTGAGCTTGCTGTTATCACTTCTCAGCAAGCTACTTTAGCTTCACCAGAAGCGAAAGACATAATGAGTACAGATAGTGACAATAAAGTGCGTATTAACACAGCATCTCAAATAAGCAGCACGACCACCTATCATCGACGGCAATGGATTTTGCAGCAGGATGCTAATCATTTTACCTTTCAATTAATGGGCTCATGGGATCAAGTAAGCGTAACAGACTTTATTGATAAATATAAATTGATGGGTGATGTGGCAATATTTGAAAGTGACCGTAGTGGTCAAACGTGGTATGCCTTAGTGTATGGTGTATTTGAAAGTAAAGAAATCGCACAACAAGCAAGTAATAACTGGTCTGAACCACTAAAAGGTTTGCCAAAGTGGCTACGCCCATTTGAGAGTGTGCAGCAACAAATTCAGCAATAAGCTTCAAGCGCAGTGAGCAGTGCTTTGAATTGAGTGGTATGGCTTGCAAAAATAACACGGTAGATGGGTTGTTCATTGATGATTGCTTGCGACAGCATTCCTTGGCGAATAAGGGCCGATAAATCACAATGCTGAGGCGGGCGGAAGCATACTATGCCTGTAGGAGAAAAAAGTAACCACCAATTTGTTCGTTCTTGAAGTGCCGTGTAAAAATATTCAGCTTGCTGTAAGCGACTATTAATGTGCTTTACCATTGTGCTCTCGCCAGTTAATAACAAACTACACCAAAGGGGCAGAAAAAGTTCTCCACCATACGATCCTGCTAATGTCTGTTTGGGAGCGTGCATTAAATAATCAATATCAGCAAATTGCTCTAATGGTAGTTGATAGAGCAATACACCGCAGGGCTTTGGTTGACCGAGGGCTTTATGTGGGTCAAAACTGATGGAGTCTGCCTCTGCTAAACCATCAAGTAAATACGCGTGTTGGGTCAGCATCAGTGCGCCGCCCCACGCAGCATCAATATGGCACCAGCTAGAATATTGTTGAGCAAGTGCAACACAGGATGTGATGTTATCAATAGCGCCACATGAAGATGTACCAGCAGTAGCAACAATAGCAATGGGTTGCTGCTGTTGACAGGCATGCGTTAGTGCTTCAACCGATATTTCACCTTGTTCATTAGTGGCTATGCTGTTAAAGCTAAGCCCTAAAATACGGCAAGCTTTAGCAATAGAGTAATGTGATGCTTCTGAACCATAGACGATGGTCGAACCATTCAGTGAGTGTTCTCGCGCCTGCCAAAGTGCTTCTAGGTTGCTATAACTGCTACCGTGTGTGAAGTGACCGTGTTTCTGCTTAAATAATGGGCAAAGCCACGCCATAAGTTGCTGCTCAATCTTGGATAAATGCGGGTAGAGTTCAGCTGAAAGTAAATTACCATTATGCAAGCCAGCTAATAATTGCCCCAATAAGGCAGGCGCATCAATAGCAGGGCTCATATGAGCTGCCCACGCTATACTATGGTGAAGTTTACCTTCTGAAATCAGATCATTAAATAGATCATTAGCGTTTGCACGTTCCTGTTCAGATAGTGCATGTAGAGGTTTATCAAGTGAGGCGATGAGTAATGAAAGATCGCTCATGGTAGATGTAAACTGGACTGTTGCAGAAACGAATTAAAATCAGCGTAGCCATGAGAAGGCATTATTTTTGTGTCGATAGGATTACTGGAAAATAGCGTTGTGAAGCCAGAGTCAAGAATATGCGCATCAGTTAGCAGTGCAATGGATGAGGTATGTGTTTCGATAGATTTAACCAGCACTAACGACTCGGCTTTTATCTTTGTGGATAACCATAAGGCGATGCTATCTGAGCTGATAGTCCAATTATGAGGTAAACTTTTTTCAGCAAGTAGTGAATCGTCTGGTAGCCAGATAGAGAGTGGAGCCGTGATTTCATTTGTACGTATTAATTGGCTGTTAGGTGCTATATCAGCTAATAATAGCCCAAATTGTTTCATAGCAATAATGGCCATGTGATGGGCGGTTTTATCCGTTAGTTTATGGTGGTGTTGTGCATTTCGTACCTGATCTGAAAATGGGCCTCCTCCAGGAATAATAACAATAGGTGTATGCTTTGAATAGTGAGTGAGTGCTTGCATCCATAATAATAATTCTGGCTTTTGATAGAGGCTACCTCCCAATTTTACGACAATCATTTTGCAAGCTGGTTAATAATACGAAGTATAGCTGCCACTTTATCAGCTATTTCTTGGTATTCAGCATCTGCCTCTGAGTCTGCAACGATGCCACCCCCTGCCCAAAAACGTAGTCGGTTTTGGCTATAAACTAAAGTACGAATGGTAATATTGCTGTCCATTTTACCATCAAAACCAATATAGCTGATACTGCCGCAATAAATGCCGCGCTGATGCGGTTCAAGTTCTTCAATAATTTCCATTGCTCGTAATTTAGGCGCGCCTGTTATGGAGCCGCCGGGGAAGCACGCACGCAATAGTGAAACGGCATCATGACCCTCTGCTAAGGTGCCAGTAATGGTGCTCACTAAATGATGCACGGTGGCAAAAGATTCTAGTTCAAAAGGTTTAGGTACGTCTATTGAGCCGGGTTCACATACTTTGCCTAAATCATTACGTAGTAAGTCAACAATCATTAAGTTCTCAGCACGGTCTTTCAGGCTCGATTGTAATTCATCAGCGAGCGCCTTATCTCGTTTTGGATCGTCTAAATCTCGCGGTCGAGTGCCTTTGATAGGCTTTGTTTCAACGTGTGTGCCGTTGACTTTTAGTAGCCGTTCCGGCGATGAACTCAGTACCGTTACATAAGGTGTTGAAAAATAGGCTGAAAACGGCGCGGGATTTTGTTTGCGTAATAGTTGGTAAGCCGCCCAAGGATCACCTTGTGCATCGACTTCAAAGCGTTTAGCTAAATTAATCTGATAGCAGTCACCCTCACCAATGTAATGCTGAATTTTGTCAAAGGCTTGTTGATAGTGGGGACGATCAAAGTTGTGGCGCAAGAGGCTGGTAACTTTAAATTCTGCTGGTTCAGTAGGTAATACAGCTTGCTGAAGTTTGCTCACTAACTCATCCCAAATAGAGAGCGTATTAGTATTTAGCCCATAACTAACCAGCCAACACTTTTGGAGTTTGTGATCACTTACTATCGCCCAATCATAGATACCAATAGCCATGCTTGGTATATGCTCGGCATCTTGAGCTAGTTCAGCTAATGTTTCTAAACGACGACCTAAATCATAAGCAAAATAACCTAGTGCGCCGCCACAAAAAGGTAAATCTGATTTCTGTGAGGGCTGATATTGTTGCAAAATGTCGTGCAATAAATGAAAGGGATCATTACTTGAAAGTTGAGTTTCACCGCAATCATAGGTAATGAGGGTGTTATCACCTAATGTCATTAAAGTGATAAAAGGATCGGCTGTTTGAATGTCAAAGCGGGCATCAACGTGCTGTTTATTGTTGCTATCGAGAAAAATGGGCCACTGTTTTGTGCGGATGGCTTCAAAATAAATTTCGCTATCAGCGTGATAGGCCAATTCAGTACAAAGTGGAGGTAGGTTCATAATGGCTATTTTACGTCAACTGTTGTTGGGCTAAAAGTGCAACCGCAACCGCAGGCGCATGATCAGATGCTCCAGGAACTGGGATAGCAATAAGATCATGAAAGTCTTGATAAGGTCGATTAAGTTGATCTGCACACATTTTAACAATAAAACGTCCTACTCCTGCCCCAATAATGGCTGCATTTGCAGGCAGTGTTTTATGTGATGAAATAACGTGCAAAATGGCATTGATAATAAGGTGACACTGTTGCTGCGTAAACCATTGCGCTAATTGTTGCCATTGCTGTAATATTGCTTGATCAGCATCCGACCCTAGTAAACGTGCGATTCGACTTGCACAAAATGAGCCTTGCCATGGCTTGCCATCAGCACTGCCATCTTGGATGGTATTAGGATCCAATTTATCCAATAAAACCCAACAATCTCCCGTTGTAGCAAATACTTCTGCGGCTAACCCTACTGATCTGCCATTAAAAGGTGCAGATTGGCACAGCGAAATAAGTGGGGTGCGAATAGCGCCGGTATACAGTAGCTCTCGTGTGGTTTGCCGCTCAAAATCACTCAAACCATGGGGTGCTTCTTTGCCATTAAGTAGTGCAATAATGTCACATGTTGTGCTGCCAATATCAATAAAAACTCCATCTTTATTCTTTGATGCAGCAAGGCTGGCACTGGCTTGCCAATTGCGTGACGCAACATT
>CAYTAM010000113.1:0-4019 GCA_964435685.1 uncultured Methylophaga sp.
GTATATATCGGACGTAGGATAGAAATAATGAAAAAAATAACTACTTGGCAGCAAGTAGCAACAGTAATTTTACTGGTGTCAGCACTAGTTGCATGTGGTCAAAAAGGTGATTTATATCTACCCGAAGTCCGTATCTTGACAGTGTGGCTGGGTTAGAGACAAAATGGATTATTTCGATTACAGAGAACATGAACTTTTTGCTGAAAATGTTGCTGTGGCAACTATTGCACACGATTATGGTACGCCTACATATATTTATTCTCGTGCCACATTAGAACGACATTGGCATGCCTTTGACGATGCGTTTGAAGGTATGACGCATTGTGTTTGTTATGCGGTAAAAGCAAATTCTAATTTAGCAGTGCTGAATGTGTTGGCACGACTAGGTTCTGGCTTTGATATTGTTTCTGCTGGTGAATTGGCACGTGTTTTAGCGGCGGGAGGCAAAGCAAGCCAAACGGTTTTTTCTGGTGTGGGCAAAACGGTGGCAGAAATTAACTATGCCTTGGAACAAGGGGTACGCTGTTTTAATGTAGAGTCTATTGCGGAATTGGAGCGCATTAATAATATTGCGGGTGAGCGCGGGGTGCGTGCGCCCATATCGATAAGAGTTAATCCTGATGTCGATGCACAAACACACCCGTATATTTCAACAGGATTAAAAGAAAATAAATTTGGTATTGCAATTGAAGATGCGCAAGCTGTGTATCAACAAGCATTACAACTGCCGCATTTAAATATAATCGGTATTGATTGTCATATTGGCTCCCAATTAACGTCTGTCAGTCCTTTTGTCGATGCACTAAAACGTGTACTGCTATTGATAGATACACTAGCAGAGCAAGGTATTAAATTATCACATCTAGATGTGGGTGGTGGTTTGGGCATTACTTATCAAGATGAAACACCGCCTACTCCAACAGAATACGCGACGGCATTGCGTGCGTTGTTAGAGGGGCGTGATTTGGAAGTATTATTAGAGCCGGGTCGTGCTATTGCAGGTAATGCGGGCATTTTGGTAACCAAGGTCGAGTATATAAAACCAACAGCAGATAGGCGATTTGCTATTGTTGATGCGGCGATGAATGATTTGTTGCGGCCTGCTTTGTATCAGTCATGGCAAATGATTCAGCCGGTAATCATTGATGACACCATTGAGGTGCAACAATATGATGTTGTTGGGCCTGTTTGTGAAACAGCTGACTTTTTAGGTAAAGATCGACCTTTGGCGATAAAGCAAGGTGACCTGTTAGCGATCCGGAGTGCTGGTGCTTATGGTTTTACCATGAGCTCTAATTATAATTCACGCCCACGGGTTGCTGAAATAATGGTGGATGGTGATCAAATGCATCTGATAAGAGAAAGAGAAACAATCGAATCATTGTATGTTGGCGAACAGATCCTTCCGTAATAATGATGATGTTGAGATTTAGCAAAATGCATGGTTTGGGCAATGACTTCATTGTGATCGATGCGATTAATCAATCTATTGATCTAACGGTTAGTCAAATCCGATTTTTAGCTGATCGCCATTTTGGTATTGGCTGTGATCAATTATTATTGGTAGAAAAACCCACAAACAATAATATTGATTTTAAATACCGTATTTTTAATGCTGATGGTGGCGAAGTGGCGCAATGTGGTAATGGCGTGCGTTGTTTTGCCCAATTTGTTGGTGATAAAGGATTAACGAATAAAACAACCATAGCGGTTGAGACGAAGTCAGGAGTCATTTATCCCTGCCTACAAGAGCACGGCGATATTCGGGTTAATATGGGTGCTCCGGTCTTTACTCCGAGCAAAATTCCTTTTATTGTCGATCAACAATCATTAAATTATGACTTGAATTTAACTGACGGTACGGCTTATGAGATTAGTGCAGTTTCAATGGGCAATCCTCATGCAGTAATGATTGTGAATAATGTTGACACGACTGATGTGGCAATACTAGGCTTGATGATTGAAACGCATAACCGCTTTCCTGAGCGTGTCAACGTGGGCTTTATGCAGATCATTAATGCTAATGAAATTAAGCTAAGAGTGTTTGAACGTGGTGTGGGTGAAACACAGGCCTGTGGTACGGGGGCGTGCGCTGCTGTGGTTTGCGGTATTCAAAAAGGTCTGTTGGCACGTGAAGTTAAGGTATCATTGCTTGGTGGAGACTTAATAATAGCTTGGTCGAATGATGGCGATGCAGTGTGGATGACAGGGCCGGCAACACAAGTATTTGATGGGGAAATCGCGTGGGCGACAATAAACAAGCAATAACAGAGCAACAGGTCATAGACTATTTAGAGGAGCATGCAGATTTTTTTGTGATGCAGCCTGATGCGCTAGATTCACTGCAACTAGGTCAGTCGCCAGAAGGAACCATTTCATTGGCTCAACGTCAACTGGATCGCTTACAAACAAAAAATCAGCAGTTGCACCAACAATTGAGTATGCTTATTGAAAATGCTCGGCAAAACACGGCCTTACAAGCGCGGATTCATCAACTATGTTTACGCTTAATGGATGCCCCCTCTTTTGGTACTTTATTGCCGATGCTGATGGCTGATCTAAAACACGAATTTAATGCTGATGAAGTGGCATTACGTTGGTTTTATGCGGGTGACATAGCGCCAACATTACCTGAAACAGGTGAAAATATAATCCAACAACATGCTGATGCCGATGATTTACGTATTTTTGATAAATTATTATCAAAACAACAACCGGTGTGTGGTCGCTTAACCCAGGCTCAAAATGAAGTATTATTTCCCCAAAAAGCAGGCAAAGTGCAATCTGTTGTTTGTTTGCCATTAGGTCATCAACCTTGTGCGGGAATATTAGCTATTGCCAGCTATGATGCAGATCGTTTTCATGCTGATATGGCAACCGATTATTTGAGCTTTTTAGGCGAGGTTACCATGCGTTTATTACGACCTTATGGATAATAAACAGCAAAATATTAGCGCATTCCTGCACTATTTAGCGCAACAAAAACGCATGTCAGCGCATACTGTGACAAATTATCAGCGAGACTTAAAACGATTATTAACATATTGTGAGCAACAAAACGTACTCACATGGACAGCACTAAAAAGTAGCCATATTCGACAGTTTATTACGCAACTACATCAACAACAACTATCTGCAAGGAGCATTCAGCGAGTACTGTCCGCAATTCGTAGTTTATATCGTTTTTTAATTGGTGAAGATCTCGCCGAGTTAAATCCCGCACAAGCCGTGCAAGGCCCCAAAGCAGCAAAACGCTTGCCTTCCACATTGGATGTTGATCAGATCAATGGCTTATTAGCTATGCCAGTAACCGCCAGTATTATTACTTGCCGCGATCAGGCGATGATGGAATTGTTGTATTCATCAGGTTTACGTCTGGCAGAATTAGCCAGTTTAGATTTACGTGATATTGACTATAGTGACAAGCTTGTTTATGTTACCGGCAAAGGTGATAAAGATCGTGTTATACCGGTAGGTCGGTACGCCATTTCAGCATTGAAAAACTGGCTAGAAAAGCGAATGCAATGGGCTGGTTTTGAGCAAAGCGCATTATTTGTTGGCAAACAAGGTCAGCGTTTAGCTATGCGCTCTATCCAGCGGCGAATAAGTTATTGGGGTAAAAAACAAGGGATCTCTGATCGGGTTCACCCTCATCGTTTACGTCATGCCTTTGCTTCACATATGCTGGAAGCCAGCGGTGATTTACGTGCAGTTCAAGAATTATTGGGTCATGCGGATATATCAACTACCCAGATCTACACGCATGTTGACTTCCAACATTTAGCAAAAGTGTATGATAGTTCACATCCGCGAGCAAAGAAGGATAAATGATCCGAGTTTTGGATAAGAAAAATATTTGAATAATTGTTAACAACTCGGTTATTGCCGTAGGCTTGTTGGCGGGGATGATGGGCTAAAGCTTGTCCCCGCAGGTTGTAAGCGGACAAGCCTACCGGGATGACGAAAAACAAGCTAAATTTTGTTATTTAGAATTGAGCTTATTAAATAATAGAAAGTGC
>CAYTAM010000113.1:4119-5448 GCA_964435685.1 uncultured Methylophaga sp.
TATGTACGTTGCTGTGTACTCGACTATGAGGATCAATAATAGAATCATAAACAGGCAAGTGACTGTATTGTTGTTGTCCCTCCCCAGAGTCATACCACTTGCCAAAGCGACAGTTATGATGATCCACGGCTACCGCTTGTGCAGATTCACCATCAGGATCATGGCTTTCAATGGCGTAATATGCTTTTTGCATATAAATAATATGATCCACCTTGATTAAGGCAGTATTACAGATAACTTGTGTATTGGAGACCATCTCAAACGTTTTTTGAGAGCTTATTGCCAAGCGATCAAAACTTAGTTTGAATTGTTCAATAAGTGTTTTTGAATCTTCTGAGATAGTCGCCATAGTATCGGTATCTTCAGTCATGATCTTACTTGCTGTTGAAAAACGTCCAATGATTTTCGAAATTTGCTCTGCGGCATCTTTGGTAGTGCCGGCTAGTTTTTTAACTTCGTCAGCAACTACCGCAAAACCGCGACCATGCTCACCGGCACGAGCAGCTTCAATCGCGGCATTTAACACGAGTAGATTAGTTTGTTCGGCAACGCCTACAATCATCGTTACCATATTTTTGATTTGTTCACTGCTGTCAGCAAGCTCTTGAGAGCTTGAACGCATAGCCGTTGATTTATCAACAATGATGTTAAGGCGGTCATGTAAGGTGTTTGCATTTGATTGATTATTGATAGTGCTTTCAGCTGATTCTTTGGATAATGCAGCGACGGTAGTCATATTATTAGCGACAACGCCAATATCACGTTGTGTATGTCCGATATTGACTAATAAATGTTCAGGTTTTTGCTTGCCTAAGATGGCAAACATTTCATCTTGTTGTTGTTTTCAGTGGGCGCTAGCAAGGGCATCAATAGACATGGCAATATTATCAAGTTGATGATGAAAGCCAGCACCAATGCCTTGAATAAGCGGTTTTCGATAATATTCTTGCCTTTGCGCGGCAATAAAGGATAATGCAGACTCACGCATCACAGCTTCAATTTGATCAATAGCACTATTTAATAACCAAGCCAGAGCATAAAAATGGTCATCTTTTTGAATGTGGCTTATACGGCATTCTAGATCTCCGTTACGTATGCTAATTAACATCTTAACAATGCGTTGCATGGTGCTAGAACTAAGATTAATCTCCGCTTTAGTGCTGAGCACAAGTGCAATAGCTGTCACAATGGCGAGCAGAAACCACTGACTAGCACCATAAATAAAGACTAAAGCAAGCGTCATCAAAATGACCATGCTAGCTAATAGTAATTTCGTTATTTTATTAGGCATTAGTGTAAATAAATTCATTGTAGCTTAGTCCTTGTTGT
>CAYTAM010000114.1:0-5406 GCA_964435685.1 uncultured Methylophaga sp.
GTCAAAACACAGTTTGGTTACCACTTATTAGAAGTGACTGATCGTACCGACTAAAATAAAACATTGTGCGGTGTACACTTATTGCTCACCACATAAACCTATAATTTATCAGGCTTTCTAAAGCGCAGCGTCATGCGATCGCTTTCACCAATAGCTAAATACTTTTCACGGTTTTCATCACCTAAACGTAAGGTGGGTGGCAAGGTCCAAACACCTTTCGGATGCTGTGTATTATCAAGTGGGTTCGCATTTATTTCTGATGTTTCCTCCAGAACAAACCCAGCTTGCTTAGCCAGTGAAACTACCAACTCCTCCGTAAGATAGCCTGATTTTTTCATCGTTTCTAAATCGGTGCTAGGCTGTGCTCGATGATCTGTTACGCCTAAAATACCGCCCGGTTTTAGAGCGCTATAAAAGCTAGTAAACACCTCTTCTTCATAACCCGCTTTTACCCAGTTATGAACATTCCTAAATGTTAAAATTGCATCGACACTCTCATTCGGGGCTATTTCCCAGTGTGTGGGAGATCCTAGCTCCACTATGTTTACATTACCATATAATTCAGGTGATTGTTGTAACCACTGCAAATAATCCCTAGCCATATTTTGGCTCCATTCAGGACCGGTACTTTTTGGGAAACCCGCAGCGGTGAACTGCCCTTCTCCTGACTTAATAAAGGGCGCCAGGATCTCTGTATACCAGCCTTTCCCCGGCCAAACCTCTATAATAGACATGTCCGAGTTAATGCCAAAAAAAGTAAGTGTTTGTTGTGGATGACGATACTTATCTCGAGCTTTATTACTTTCCATACGATGTTCACCATTAATTACACTTAATAATTTATAGTGATCGCTAGCGGTACTGATAATAATGGCATTCTTTGCTACCGTGAATAACAACCATGAAAATAACAGGATAAGCACAATTGTAATTATGCGTGTTATAGCCATACTGTTAACCTCCTATGTTCAAGTAGTTTGGGCATATCATTAAATTAGTTAATTTCTTTGATACTTGGATCAAGTGTATACAATAAGGCTTGCACTAACAATGATATATCAGACTTTTGCCTTGCATCCACCTCAAATAATGCCGGATTAAGTGACATAGCTTTCAACTCTACACGATATTCTTCAATAGTTGGTTTTTTTACCAAATCCATCCTTGTCACACCTATTACCACATTAGTTTGGCTAATAAAGCCACTAAATGCATCTAGAAAAAATTTCAGATCCTTGATAGGATTGTCCTGCGTATTATCAATTAGCAATACCAAACCAATACCACCTGTGGTTAAAATATCCCACATAAAATCAAATCGTTCCTGTCCCGGTGTACCATATAAATGAATTTGTTCCCCACCTTCTAACTTCAACACACCATAATCCATCGCAACTGTAGTTTGCTTTTTCTTATTTTGCGTCATATCGCTTGCTTTGGTATCTGTTTTTATGGGTGTAATATCACTAATTGACCCAATCGCAGTGGTTTTCCCTGCTCCCACTGGCCCAGTAAAAATAATTTTATAATCATTTGCAGCCATTGCTCACACTTCCTTAAATTTCAGTTTTTTCATAATCCGCGAAAACAAACTTATTTTATTTGTAGGTTCAATATCTGAAGGTAAAATCAAGATATCAGCTTGTCGGCTAGCTAATCCTGAGAAGCCTAAGATGTAGCTTGCTGTAATAAATGAAAATATATAACGTTGGGGGATAGCCAGTAATTCAGTTAAGTTGATTATAGTCCGAGGATGAGGCACCCAGCATGCGCAAATACGTAATACCTCTGGCGTTATAATAAGACGTGTTAGATTTGGCCAACCAAGAAGGTATATCGGGCTATCTAGTGGTAGACTTTGTGGTAAGCGGCCACGTGAAGTCCACAAGGCTATCTTCCACATAAATAAATCAAGACTTTGATAGTGCTTGTGCTTTTCACAATATAACGCTGCTTTTTTGGGATCTAATAACTCTATTTTTATATTGTCTTTCGCAATAGAGCTAGAAGCTAAAGAAACAGCACAAATTGATTTCAATTGTCGATCGGACATCTCAATATAAAGCTGATTACTCTGCGAAAATAAAATAATTGGTTTCCATAAACCTGTTACTTTGACCGCACACTGCTCTTGTTTTGCTTGTTGGTACGCCTGATGCAAAAATCCCAAAAAATATTGATCCAAATCAAAGAACATCTCGTTATGCCCTTGTGGCTGGCGTAAGTTCACATCTTGTGCCTCACCTACAAAAGCAACCAGCTCCTTATCAGTCAATGATTTCACTCTAGCTTTAGTGTTTATTTCAGCTCGTGTATTGACTGGTTTTTGTGCTGACATAGCAACAGTACTAATTTGCTTAGCTTGATCTTGTTGCTTTTTTTGGATCTGACTCGGTGCAACACCTCGAATAGCATAAAGAATAACCATAAGATGATCAGAAATCATCGGCTTGCGTAAAAAATAATTATCACCCGTATCAATTGGTTTTATTGACGTTAATATCAATGGGTGCTCTGGATAGGTTTGTTTTAAACAGGCTAATTCGGCATCAGCATCAACACTATCCATATTAACTAAAAATACTTGCGCTACCTGTTCATCACTTATTTCACACTGACCTTTACAAAATTTCTGAAAAAAGAAGATCAGTGTATTGCAACTTCTTTCATCCATTCCTATAACATGAATTTTTATCGGACTATTTTCCATTAAAATGGTTACCTCTCACTTAAATAAGCTCATGTAATTATTCGACTAAAGTGCTCATTAAATCCATCATAAATTCGATATCTTCTTGTTCCAGCTTTTGCCAACTCTTAATATTCAGACTTTCTAACACGCCTTGACCATTAGCTTCATCACCCATTGTCAGTAATAATTGGCTAATTTCATCTTTTCTATCTGCTAATTTAGGTCCAACTAACAACACGTGCTGAATTATTTGAATCTGACTAGTCACCAAAGCACGCATCTGACCTCTTACCATTGCAGAGAGGTTTTGAAATGCTTCTTCTAAAAAGAAACCAACATCACTAGTTTCTCTCAACAATTGTTTAGCCACCAACACATAACTATCACATTGTATAATTTCAGTGTTTTCAGCATTCAAATCAGCAGGCTCTAACATAATCATGCCCATCATATGCACATCAGGATCATCCGTTGTCGCCACCTTAGCGCCCAGTTGTAAGTCTTCAATTGTTTGAATATCACTACTTACATTGACCACAACCATAGCTTCATCAGGCTTATCAGTTGCTTTTGCAATCGCCATAAAACCTTTGTCACGCACCAGCAAAGCCGCATCATAAGGATTAGCATAAATCAGATCTACATTATCAGCCTTAATCGCTTGTCGTTGTTGTTCAAAGTTGTCATAAAGTTCAAAATGAATGCCTTCAGATAGTTGACGTTGTAACCAAGTATTAAATATTTGCCAGCCGGCGATATGAGACGGCCCAAAATCGGGGCTAACTGTAAATTGGTAAGCCATGTTAACCTCCTAAAATAATGTTGGATAAAGTGCGATACAGTCTTCTACCTTTTTACGAGAAGGTTTTCGGCGAACTGAAGTATAGCCTTTCACTTCACCATTACGAATATTGGCGATTACCGTGGCATAAACCCAGTAATAAGCACCATCTTTGCGTAAATTTTTTACATAGCCTTGCCAGCGATTACCTGCTTGCACTGTGCGCCAAAGATCTTTAAAGGCAGCGGGCGGCATATCAGGATGGCGCAGAATATAGTGAGGTTGGCCCACTAATTCATCTTCGGAAAAACCTGACATATCTACAAACGATTTATTAACATGAGTAATAACTCCGGCAAGATCGGTTGAAGATACGATCAATCGTCCTTCAGGATAAGGCATTTCCACATCACTTACCAAAACAGTACATTGACGACCGTCATGATATTGCAGTGTATGTTCTTTATAATCACCCGCTATATCTTCTGCTTTCATATCTTGCATGACAAACTCCTAACTTAAATCCTGCACGTTAAATTAATTTTGCAATGCTTTCTGCAGCCCGTTTAATATCCAAGAAAATCAAACCCAGCTTAGCATTAGATTTTGCAATCACCGTTACAACGGCATCTGTGCCAGCATGTGTCATCACCACATAACCTTTTTCACCTTTAATAAGAACTTGCTCTAAGGTACCGCGCCCTAATTCTTGTGCAGTACGGTCGCCTAACGACAACATTGCAGCACTCATCGCACCCACCCTATCTTCATCCATACCAGCGGGCAATTCCGATGCCATCATCAAACCATCCGTTGATACTACGCCTGATGCCTCAATATCTGTTGAACTGCCATTTAAGTCACTTAAGATTGAACTCAACATATCTGCTCTCATAATTTTTCCTTTTTATTTTATTACTAAGTTAATACCATTCCAATATAACATTCTGAAGCTGAATGATTGCTAACAAACACACTATTCTCCGTAACGAATAGATAATAGCCAAACCAACTTCATCAATGCGGTTTGATTTAATAATGGTACACCTTTGATAATTAATACAAAGCGGTGTTTACCCACCCATAGAGGCCAAAACCCCACTTGACCATTGCCAGCAGCATCCACCACGGCCCAAGCACTTGTTTCAAGACCTAAATTATTTTTTAGTACATTTTGATGCCGACCATATAATGAAAATAAGTCAGCACTCAATGCTGATAACTCCTCTGCAGTCTCATGGGGGAACCCTTGTGAACTGAGATAAAACCCCTGTTCATCAGCGAGTAAAACTTTGCCTGAATCAGAGAGGCTAGACAGTATTTCAGGCAATACATCTTCAAAGCTACCACTGGGTGCTGCCTGTTGATGTTCGGTTCCCTGTAACCAGCCTAGTGTTTGCATTCGGTATAACAATGCCAACGCTCCATCATCATCTAAACCCGACCATAACTTTAACTCATCTACACTAAGTGAAAGACTGGTTGCTTGTTTTAATAATGCTTGCAACACTCTTCGTGCGGGCACATCACTATCACCAGACACACAAAAATAAGCACCTGCCGGTGTCGGCGACACATATATATTTTCAGATAATTGATAGTTTTTTGTAGTCGTCATACTGTTTTAATCTCAACACCAAACTGCTGAGCCATTTCTCGCCATTGTGGTGGTAATACAACTGTATGCTCAAGTAATTGTTTATAACTAGAGGAAAACTGATCTTTGTCCGCTGTTTTCTCAAAAATTTCTAATAAATCATAATGCAGATCTAACTGTCGAGGATTAGCTATGATTGCACTTTGCAATGTAGCTTGCGCTTGGCTCCAATTGACCATGCTCAATATGGTTCATAGCTTCTTCTATGGGGCTGACAGCCGTATATACCCAAACTACTTGAATATGCAGATTTCAGAGCTTATCACGGAGGTCAGG
>CAYTAM010000115.1:0-5398 GCA_964435685.1 uncultured Methylophaga sp.
GTATATACTTAAATGACTTAAAAATGCAGATTTCAGAGCTTAGTACGGAGGTCAGAGCAAGGCGCAATGTGTAGACAATGATTAGGCATCAGTATGATTTGGCTTATTTATTGCTAATGTTTTTGGAAGAGTCAAAATTTAATCCTTGTAATAAGAACAGATTAAACACACTCTATTTTAGTTTAAAAGTGATACATGACTCTCAGTATTTAATATACTTTTTGGTATATTGGGAGGCAATGTTTAGAGAATAATTAAAGGGATAAGGCAATTGTACTGATCTATTTGTAATTTACAACTATATGAACTATAGTCTTGAGAGATTACTTTAGATTTGAACAATAAGTCTATATTTTTTACTGCTTAGTTGAGGCGAGAATGTTTGGACAAAAGAAAGCTCCTTTGGTAGGTGTTGATATTAGCTCTTCTGTAGTTAAGATTTTAGAGCTTGGTAAAAAAGGCGATAAATATTCGGTTGAGGCTTATGCGGTCGAGCCTTTGCCGCCCAATGCTGTGCAAGAAGGCAAAATAATAAATAAAGACGAAGTTGCGGGTGCTATCAAACGTGCGGTTAAGCGCTCTGGCACTAAAGCGAAAGATATTGCAGTTGCGGTTTCCGCTAATGCAGCCATAACAAAAACAATCTCTTATCCTGCAGATTTATCCGAGAGAGCGATAGAAGAACAAATTATGATTGAGGCAGAAAATCTTATTCCTTATCCACTTGAAGAAGTGCGATTAGACTTTGAAATTCTTGGTTCGTCAGAATCTGATGTGGATGCAGTTGATGTACTATTGGCTGCATCGCGCAGTGAAAATGTAGACACGCGAATTGATGTGGTTGAAAAGGCAGGCTTTTCAATCAAACTGGTTGATGTTGAAGCGTATACGATGGAAAATGCGTTTAGCCTGATCTCTAGGCAATTGACCAATCATGGACAGGGTTTGACGGTTGCAGTTGTTGATATCGGTGCGACAGTAACCACGTTGTATGTGTTAGTTGATGGCAAAATAGTGTTTACGCGAGAACAGACTTTTGGTGGTAATATGCTGACAGAAGATATAGAGCGTCATTATGGTATGTCGTACCAAGAAGCAGGTCGTGCAAAAAAGGAACATAACTTGCCCGATGATTACGGTTTAAAAGTACTGGATCCCTTCAAACAAGCTATGACCACAACAGTAACACGTGCATTACAGTTTTTCTTCTCAGCATCAACGCAATATCAAACAATCGATCATGTTGTATTAGCGGGAGGCTGTGCTTCTATTCAGGGCGTTGACGCCATGATCGCTGAGGAAATTGGCACCACAACCTCAGTCGCCAATCCGTTCGCAGATATGACAATGGGATCAAAAGTGAAAATTCAAGCATTAAGTAATGATAGCCCATCAATGCTGATCGCATGTGGATTAGCATTGAGGAGTTTTGATTAATGCCACGTATAAATTTATTACCTTGGCGTGAACAGCTCAGACAAGAGCGGCAGCAACAATTTTTTACAGCCGTTGTTGCGGGGTTTGTAGCAGCAGCAGTAATAGCCTATGGTGCTGTTAGCTTTGTTAATGGACTTACCAACGAACAAAATAATCGCAATGCCTTTTTAAGTAAAGAGATTGCAGTGCTAGATGGAAAAATTAAAGAAATTGCTACATTAGAAGTGGAGCGCGCTAAACTGCTCGCAAGGATCCAAGTTATTCAACAGCTACAAGCCGATAGACCTAAGACGGTAAGAGTATTGGATGCTATTGTTAGAACAGTGCCTGATGGTGTTCATTTAAATTCTGCAAAGCGCACAGGCAATTTGATTGTTTTTGATGGGGTGGCGCAGTCTAATGCACGTGTTTCTGTTTTTATGCGCCAATTAGATGAGAATCAACAATTCTCAGATGATGCAGTGTTGAATGTTGTCAGGCGAAACTCAATAAGTGATGATGCCATCAGGACGTTTACTCTGACGGTAAAAGAGGCTATCCCTGAAGTTAACGGAGGAGAAAGCTAATGGAACTATCATCTTTAAGTGAACTGGATTTTGATGAAAGTGGTGAATGGCCGCTTCCTATTAAAGTTATAGCGATCCTGATTTTATGCGCTGTAGTTTGGGGGGCGACCTATTGGTTCATTATTAAAGACAAGCAACAAGAATTACTTGTTTTAGAACAAAAAGAAGTCGAACTTAAAACTACCTTTGAAGCAAAACAAGTTAAAGCAAGTAATTTAGCAGCGTATCAACAACAAATGAAAGAAATACAAATAAGTTTTGCTTCAATGTTGCAGCAATTACCACGAGAAAAAGAAGTTGCAGATTTACTTATTGATATTTCTCGAACAGGTTTAATAAATGGTCTGGAATTTCAATTGTTTCAACCGGGTGCCGAGCGTCCTGTTGATTTTTATGCAGAATTACCTATTGCGATGGTGGTAATAGGCACCTATCATCAATTAGGCGAGTTTGCCAGTGGAATTGCCGCTTTGCCTCGGATTGTAACCTTGCATGACTTTTCGATGAGGCCATTAGAAAGTGGATCAGAGCAAATGACCATGACCGTAACAGCAAAAACATATCGATCTTTTGAAGAAGAATAAGTGAAATGTATTCGATGGGGTACAAAATGAAAAGCTTGGCAAATAACAACAAGATGGTAAAGTTATTAAAAATATTAATGCCCGTGTTAATTTTGACGATAACGGCTTGTCAGCAGGGAAAAGATGATCTTAATGCCTATGTTGATAAGATTAAGGCACGTCCATCGACCGCTATTGCGCCTATTCCTGTGCTGAAACCCTATGAGACCTTTGAATATGCAGCCGCAGAATTACACAATCCTTTTTTACCGGTGGTGGTTGAGTTACCAGACGCGATACCTGAAGAACAACAGGTAATGGTTGATAATGGAATTCGGCCGGATACTAACCGATTAAAAGAAGCATTAGAACAATATGGTTTAACAGAACTATCCCTTGTTGGAACATTAGAACAAGCAAACATATGGGCCTTAATTCGATCCCCAGAAGGTGTGATCCATCGGGTTCAAGTGGGTAATTATATGGGCAGGAATTATGGTCAAATTTTGACTATTTCTGATGCTGAATTAGCACTAAGAGAGACGGTAGCTGATGGCAATGGTGGCTTTATTCATCGCACTAACACTATATCTATTGGTGAATAGAATTTAAGGTAAAACATTATGAGTAGCGAAGATAGAATAATGCTTGGAAATAATAAAACAAAAAACAAAAACAGAGTACTCACTATGAAAACAACGTTGAATATAATAGTTGCCAGTTGGCTGATGATGGTAGGTGTTAATGCTGTTGCAGCCGATCTCCAATCACTGGGTTACTCATCGTTGCCGGGAGAAAAAGCGCAGCTGGTACTAACATTTTCAGAGCCTGTTGAAAAACCCAATAGCTTTTCTACAGATGATCCTGCCCGGGTAGTATTGGATTTTGCAGGTGTGTCGAATAAACTAGATAAAAAAACGCAGCAGATAAATGTGGGTGCAACACGCAGTGTTTCTACCGTTGAATCTGGTGATAGAACACGAATGGTCATTAACCTGTTACAAAAAGTGCCTTATGCTATTGAACAAGATGGCAATGTAATTATCATTACTATTGATGGCGGCAGACAAGCAGTAGCGTCAATAAATACTAATTACCAAGTAGAAGATATTGCTTTTCGTCGCGGTGAAGCGGGTGAAGCACGCTTAACTATAGAGTTAAATAAGGGAGGCGCTTCTATTGATGTGCGTCAACAGCGTGACACAATTGTAGTTGATTTGATAGGTGTCACACTGCCAGAAAAATTACATAGAAGATTAGATGTGGTTGATTTTGCAACACCTGTTCATATAATTGATAGCGTACAAAAAGGACAAAACACGCGTTTAACATTATCAGCCAAAGGTAAGTTTGAGCATTTAGTCTACCAATCAGATAAAAGGCTAGTGATTGAGGTGAGGCAAGTAATAGAAGACGTCGTGGCTACAGGGGAACAAAGGTTTGGCTATACTGGTGAAAAATTATCACTCAATTTCCAGCAAATTGAAGTACGTGCAGTGCTACAATTATTGGCTGACTTTACCGGCATGAATTTGGTTACCAGTGATACCGTACAAGGCAACTTAACGTTAAGACTTAAAAATGTACCTTGGGATCAAGCGCTAGATATTATTCTAAAAACGAAAGGCTTGGGCATGCGCCAAAATGGTAATGTTATGTTGATTGCACCTGCCTCGGAGATTGCTGCCCGTGAAAGACAAGAATTAGCGGCTAAAAACCAGCTTATCCAATTGGAGCCACTCTACTCAGAAATAATTGAAGTTAATTTTGCCAAAGCATCTGACTTAGCAACATTACTTCAAAGTGGACCAGAAGGAGCTGGTGCGACTGGTGGTGCTGGTGTGGCAGGCTTTTTATCCAGTCGAGGTAGTGTTACTGTTGATCAGCGTACTAACTCACTACTATTACGTGATACCGCAGACCAATTGGTTCAAATCCGTAAATTAGTTGATAGATTAGATGTGGCTATTCGTCAGGTATTGATTGAGTCACGCATTGTGATCGCTACCAATGATTTTACCAAGGAGTTAGGTGTACGATTTGGTGCTTCAACAGCGGCTACTGACAGTGGTAATGAGCTTTTTAATCAGCAAATATTATCAGGATCACTTAATGCAACCGATCAAATAAATAATGCTGTTACTCTGGAGCAGGCTGATAGGTTAAATGTAGATTTGGGTATTGCAAACCCTGCTGGTCGTTTTGCAATAGCATTGGCGAAGCTACCATTTGGCACATTACTGGAACTAGAGTTACAGGCATTACAAGCAGAAGGACGGGGGGAAGTAGTGTCTAGCCCCCGCGTAATTACATCTAACCAATCAACTGCCATTATTGAACAAGGTACGGAAATCCCCTATCAAGAGGCCACTTCAGCCGGTGCAGCGTCAGTATCTTTTAAGAAAGCAGTGTTAAAATTAGAAGTGACACCTCAAATCACCCCGGATGATAAGATCATTATGGATTTGAAAGTCAATAAAGATCAGCCAGTATTCGATGCTAGATTTCCCGTGCCAGCTATCGATACTAAAAAAGTTGAAACACAAGTATTAGTCGATAATGGTGAAACCGTAGTGTTAGGCGGTGTATATGAGCAGACCACATCCCAATCTTCATCACGCGTGCCCTTCTTTGGAGACTTACCCTATGTTGGCTTTTTATTCAAAACAACACAAAATATAGATAATAAATCAGAATTATTAATTTTTGTAACACCTAAAATTATTAAAGATAGTCTTAAGTTCTAGAAAAGCTTAAATTTTAGTATGAAGCTGGATCATTTAATGGTTCGGCTTTTTTTATGGGAAAAATTTTTAAGATGATATATACCCA
>CAYTAM010000116.1:0-2585 GCA_964435685.1 uncultured Methylophaga sp.
ATAGCCGCGCAAAGCTAGCTGTAGCAAGGCTTTTATTTTGAGCGAGATTTGCTGGTGACATCTGTGAAAACTTGGATCCAGTTTTCATGTGTTTCAGAGAACTCAACTGATACATGAAACAGATCAGTGTTCTTTTTATCGAACTTACAGCGAACCACCTTGCCTTCTGCGATTAATGGCTGTAAGTTTTCTTCGTATGTGTTCAGTATTAGTTTAATATGCTCGTCCAATTTAGCAGCATAACGAGTGGTGATATAAATGCCGTTAGCACACAAGTTTTGGCTGGTACCTTGATGCGTAATGTTGTCGTGGCCTTCTATAGTAAATGTGATGAGTGTTTCTATGGGGATCCGTATACAACGACGCCGTTCTTCGAAATTATTTTCGGACATTGCAACATTCCCTAATATTATTTTGGGTCTTAGCCCAAACACTACACAATTATAAAATGGCTAACAAGGAACTAATCGACTATTTTTATGCAGGGAAGATTGCTAATAAATGTCCTAAGTAATCGCGTGTTCAACCACTTTTCGCGTTAACTGTGGTGCTAAAAGCTCTATAAATGCGTAGCTATAACCGCGAAGATAGCTACCACGTTTTATGCCTAGATGAGTTGTACTGGCTTTGAATAAATGATCGGCATTGAGTGCTTTTAGTGGCGCGTCTTTGACTTCATCAAATGCCATGCTGGCAATAATGCCAATGCCTAACTCAAGTTCAACATAGGTTTTTATAACATCGGCATCGGTGGCGGTGAACACTACATTGGGGTGTAAACCACGTTTTATAAAAGCCTGATCTTGCTGTTCTCGACCGGTAAAGCCCATTACATAAGTCAAAATTGGATACTGGGAAATAGCTTCTAAAGTAAGTTTTTTTTCTGATAGTAACGGGTGGTTGGTAGGCATAACTATCGATCTATTCCAATCATAACAGGGCAAGATAGCTAGCGATTCAAATTGAGATAGGCCTTCGGTTGCGATGGCAATATCAACACGGCCTGTGGCTGCCATTTCGGCAATTTCTGTGGGCGTGCCTTGCACCATATTTAAATGGACATCCGGATAGCGTGTTGAGAATTCTTTGATTGCTTTGGGCAGGGCATAGCGTGCTTGGGTATGCGTAGTGCCAATAGACAGCGTACCTATCTGGTCATTTTTACTATCGGCAGCCAGTTGGCGGATATTTTCAACATCAAGCAAAACCCGATCAGCCATATCAACTACGCTTTTACCAACAGCTGTTAAGCCTGTTAGGCGCTTGCCATGACGTTCAAAAATTTGTAGTCCTAACTCATCCTCTAATTGCTGTACTTGATTGCTTACGCCGGGTTGTGATGCATGCAAGGCATTGGCAGCAGCGGAAACACTTAAACCACGGCGTGTAATTTCGCGGACATATTTTAATTGTTGTAATTTCATAGTGGCTCCAATTCTATATAGTTTTTTATTATAACAATAGCTAATAATATTCATTGATATAATATAATTAACTGGTAAAATTATTCTTTTTTAAGATTAAGATAATAAGGCGTTAAAATTAAAAATGGAATGGGGATATACATTAGCGGGGTTATTTCTTGGCATAATTCTCGGAATGACTAGTGTGGGCGGTGGTTCGATAACGACACCGGTGCTAATTTTTGGTTTTTCGATTCAGCCTGCGATAGCGGTAGGAACAGCTTTATTGTACTCAGCAATTACTAAATCAGGTGGTATTTGGGCCTATTGGCGTCATGGCGTTATTCACTGGATAGTGGTAAAGCGTCTTGTGATAGGCAGTGTGCCGGCAGCATTCATAGTTTTGTATTTTTTACACAAAACAGGTATGAGTGAAGGTCAACATAGCGAGCTCATTACTGTGGCATTAGGCATAGCATTGATTTTAACATCTAGTGCATTATTACTACAAGGAACCATTACCAAATTTTTGCATGCGCGAACTAAATATCTAGCAACGAGTGAGTTATACCGCGTACGCCAAGATGAAGACGGTAAAGCTGTTGCAACGATAGCGGTGGGGGTGTTTTTAGGGGTAATGGTAACTATATCATCAGTGGGGGCGGGTGCCTTGGGAGCGGTAATATTATTATTTCTCTACCCCCAGATGAAAGGTGTTGAGATTGTCGCTACAACTATTGCTTATTCTGTGCCTTTAACTGCTATTGCCGGCTTGGGTTATGCTACGGTAGGAACGGTGGATTGGTCGTTGTTAGCATTTTTATTAATTGGTTCGCTGCCGGGGATTTATATTGGCAGTCATCTGGGAGTGAAAATTCCTGATGCGGTGATGAGGCCTTTGTTAGCAGTATTATTGTTCGCCGTAGGTGTGAGATGTCTGCTGTAATTGAAACACTTAATTTGACCTTATACGGTTGCCCTTTACATTATATCAAGGCGAGAGAAGCACTGACCGAAATGATAATAGGGCAAGAAATACTATTGGAAGTAAATAGTGGTGATGCAGTCGGTGAGGTATTGGCAAGTCTGCATCACGATGGTCAGTTGTGTGAAATAGTGTCTGAACAAACACTGACTTCCATTATTAAAGTAGCAAAAGCAGTATGAACGGTATGTTTTCCT
>CAYTAM010000116.1:2685-5383 GCA_964435685.1 uncultured Methylophaga sp.
ATCCATATCATACGTGAAGTTGTGGCAGAGTTTGATAACCCAGTGATGCTGTATTCAATAGGCAAAGATTCAACGGTGATGCTGCACTTAGCGATAAAAGCTTTTGCACCTGCTAAACTTTCTTTCCCTTTACTTCACATTGATACCACTTGGGAACCGAAGGAAATGAATCAGTTTCGTGATCGTCTTGTGAAAGATTTGGGGCTTGAGTTACTGGTTCATATTAATCAACAAGGGATTGACGAAGGTATTAATCCATTTGATCATGCGAGATATACCGATATTATGAAAACAGACGCTTTGAAAGAAGCCTTGGATAAATATGGATTTGATGCTGCTTTTGGTGGCGCGCGGCGTGATGAGGAAAAATCACGCGCTAAGGAACGTGTGTATTCATTCCGTGATAAAAAACATCGCTGGGATCCTAAACAGCAACGTCCAGAATTATGGAATATTTATAATAGCAAAATCAACAAAGGTGAAAGCATACGGGTATTTCCCTTATCAAATTGGACAGAATTAGATATTTGGCAATATATTCATTTAGAGAATATTGCTATCGTGCCTTTATATTACGCCGCAGAACGTCCAATAGTTGAACGAAACGGTTTGAAAATTTTGGTTGATGATGAACGTATGCGCTTAGAACCGGGGGAGATCCCTAAAATGGAAAAAGTGCGTTTTAGAACGTTGGGCTGTTATCCACTTACCGGCGCAGAGGCATCGAATGCTGAAACCTTGCCAGAAATTATTCAAGAAATGTTATTAACCACCACGTCGGAGCGACAAGGTCGCGCCATTGATCATGATGAAGCTAATTCGATGGAGAAGAAAAAACAAGAGGGTTATTTCTAATGATTATATTCTTTTCAATGGGATCAGCATGATGAGCACAGAAAACAATTACCAAACAGATAGTCTAATTGCTACCGACATTGATGCTTACTTAAAGCAACATGAAAATAAAGAAATTTTACGCTTCCTCACTTGTGGCAATGTTGACGATGGCAAAAGCACCTTAATAGGTCGTTTATTATATGACTCAAAAATGATCTATGAAGATCAGTTAGAGACCATAACCAAAGACAGTGTTAAATCAGGTACAACGGGTGATACGGTAGATTTAGCGTTGCTGGTGGATGGTTTGCAAGCCGAGCGTGAGCAAGGTATTACCATTGATGTAGCTTATCGTTATTTCTCAACCACTAAACGTAAATTTATTATTGCCGACACACCGGGACATGAGCAATATACCCGTAATATGGCAACCGGTGCATCAAATTGCCAGCTTGCTATTATATTGATAGATGCCCGCTATGGTGTGCAAACCCAAACCCGTCGGCACAGTTTTATTGCTAATTTATTAGGTATTAAACATGTCATTGTGGCGGTTAATAAAATGGATATTAAAGACTATAGTGAGCAGGTCTATAACGCTATTCGCAAAGACTACAGTGAATTTTCCCGTGAACTGGAAATGGAGGATGTGCATTTTGTGCCGTTGTCGGCACTGAAAGGTGATAATGTTGTTAATAAGAGTGAAAACATGCCTTGGTATCAAGGTGAGACGTTGATGCATTTATTGGAAAATATTGAGATTTCTCACGATGATAATGTTGATGATATGCGCTTTCCTGTGCAATATGTTAATCGACCTCATCTGGACTTTAGAGGCTATTGCGGCACCTTGGTATCTGGCTCTTTAAGACCAGGAGATGAAATAACCGTATTACCCTCAGGTGTCGAGAGTAAGGTGAAAGTTTTGGTGACCTATGATGGCGATTTAGATGAAGCTATTCCGGGTGAAGCACTCACCGTTATTTTAGAAGATGAAATTGATGTTAGCCGTGGCGATATGATTGTGCACCGCAATTACCAGCCTCATGTTGCTAGTCATTTTAAAGCAACGGTAGTGTGGATGACTGAAAAGCCATTAATTAGTGGTAAGCAGTATAATTTCAAAGTCGGTGTGAGCGAAAGTACCGGAATTTTGACAGGGGTTGATAGCCAGATTGATGTCAATACCTTAACCGAAAATGAAGCTACGGAATTGAAGTTAAATGAAATTGGTCAATGTGAATTTTCATTGAGTAAAGCAGTAGTGTTTGATGCCTATAAACGTAACCGTGGCACAGGCTCATTTATCATTATAGATCGGATAACTAATGTTACCGTTGGTGCAGGTATGATTACCGAAGCGGTATCAGGTTCACAAGTACAACAAGCAATTAGTTCAGAACATATTGCTGATTTTGAAATTGAGTTGAATGCCTTGGTTAGAAAACATTTTCCGCATTGGGACGCTAAGGATCTAAGTTCAATATTGCAATCAAAGTAACTGTGTTGAATCAGAAACCCTCGATCCTGTGTGTAAACTAAGGTAATATCAGCACCAAAAGTTGAGTGTGTAAAATAATGAGGTGGATAATGAAAAAAGTGGCATGGGTTCTATTACTGAGTTTTGTGTTTATTTTGGGCGGCTGTAACACTATGCAGGGTCTAGGTGAAGATATTCAAGATGCAGGTGAGGCAATGGAAAAAGCTGCAAGCTGATCCTTTAAACTGGAAGCCTGCACTTTTAATGATTTTGAGTATAAATTAAAGCGTGCCTCCAAATAAGTAATTTCTGTTCAAATTTCATTGCCGCATAAGCAGGGCTGGTGGAAGGTAGACCTGTTTGAGAAAACGGCTTGTCTAG
>CAYTAM010000117.1:0-5355 GCA_964435685.1 uncultured Methylophaga sp.
ATAATCTGTTTGGTGAGTTACCTAATTTATTTAAAGATGAAAACGAATTGCGAACGCTGTGGAGTAATCCGCAAACCCGTAAAACACTATTGGCAAAACTGGATGAGGCAGGCTTTGGTAAAGATGAATTGGATACGCTGAAAAAATTAATTGATGCAGAAAAAAGTGATCTATATGATGTCTTGAACTATGTTTTTAATAGTGACATAAAGCCAATCACCAGAATCGAGCGAGTAACAAGAGCGAAGGCGACGATATTGGCATTTTTAAATAAAAGGCAGCAGGAGTTTATAGAGTTTGTCTTGAATAAATATATTGAATCGGGTGTAGAAGAGCTTGATCAAGAAAAATTACCTGTTTTGCTTACCAATAAATATCATTCACTTGAAGATGCAAAGGAAATATTAGGCGAAGTGGCAGAAATCAGTTCTTTATTCATTAAATTTCAACAGCATTTATACTCTCAAAAGGTAGCGTAAGTGTATGAAAAAAAGGTTAATAAAAACATTCGGCAGACAGCCAAAAGCTGTGCTGCTTGTACCTTGCTATTCAGCTGTTGACTGTAGCTGATGCAAGCGATAATTTAGCAACTGTGGTAGATAAAATCACACTCACTCAATCTGTCACAGCTTTAAAAGGTGTTGGCGGTAAAGTTGCGGAGCGTTTACAAAAATTAGGGATTAATCAAGTGCAAGATCTGTTGTTTCACTTGCCTTTACGATATCAAGACCGAACACGATTGCAACCATTGGGAACACTAAGATTGCATCAAGAAGCTTTAGTAGAAGGTGTGGTGAAAATTTCACAAATCAAGTTTGGTCGCCGCCGCTCTTTACTATGTCATATTGAAGATGGCACCGGTTCTTTAGTATTACGGTTCTTTCATTTTTCAAATAGGCAATTACAGCAGTTAGCGCAAGGTGTGCGGGTGCGCTGTTTTGGTGAAGTGCGTAACGGTGCTTCTTCACTTGAAATAGTGCATCCAGAATACCAAGTAATTGCCGGTGATAAGTTGGTGCCAGTCGATGCTGAATTAACACCGATTTATCCTACAACCGAAGGCTTGCATCAACTTAACTTTCGAAAATTAATCAAACAAGCTCTAGCTTTATTGAATGATGAATCACTGCCAGAATTATTGACAGAACAAGCAAAGCAGAATGCTGTTGCTCATTATTCTTTAGTTGAAGCCTTGCATTTTGTGCACCAGCCGCCTCCCGATGTTGATGTGCAATTATTATTGGATAAGCGCCATCCAACCCAGCGCCGTTTAGCCTATGAAGAATTACTTGCCCATCATTTGAGCATGCGAAAAGTAAGAGCACAAGCGCAACAACATGCTGCCCCGATTTTAAAAGGCGACGGAGATTATCGGCAACAGTTACTAAAGCAGTTGCCTTTTCCACTCACCCATGCCCAACAACGGGTAGTAACAGAAATATTAGCCGATATTGCACAACCCATTCCTATGCAGCGTTTAGTTCAAGGTGACGTGGGTTCAGGTAAAACAGTTGTGGCGGCAATGGCTGTATTAGAAGCGGTATCTGCGGGTTATCAAGCAGTAATGATGGCACCCACAGAATTATTGGCAGAGCAACATTTACAGACATTTAAAACATGGTTGGATCCATTGGGGATTCAGGTAGCTTGGTGTATTGGCAGGCAAACTGCTAGTGAGCGCAAGCAAGTATTAGCCGCATTAAAGGATGGCACAATACAGGTTGCTGTGGGAACGCATGCTTTATTTCAAGATGAAGTTACCTTTAATAATCTGGGCTTAGTAGTGATTGATGAGCAACACCGTTTTGGCGTGCATCAGCGATTAGCGTTAAGAGATAAAGGTAAGGTAGCGGATAGCTTTCCACACCAGCTGGTGATGACGGCAACACCGATCCCGCGTACGCTGGCAATGACCGCATATGCTGATTTGAATGTGTCGGTTATTGATGAGTTACCACCGGGTCGCAGCCCAGTAACAACCGCAGTGCTACCTGATACTCGCCGAGGGGAAATTGTTCAACGAGTTCATCTTGCCTGTCAGCAAAGCCGTCAGGTATATTGGGTCTGCACCTTAATAGAAGAATCAGAACATTTACAATGTCAGGCCGCTGAAGATACCGCGGTAGAATTACAAGAAGCGTTGCCAGATTTACGCATCGCACTAGTTCATGGTCGAATGAAGTCAGCAGAAAAAGAACAAGTAATGCAACAGTTTAAATCTGCAAGTATTGATTTATTGGTTGCAACCACAGTAATAGAAGTGGGTGTGGATGTGCCTAATGCCAGTTTAATGGTGATTGAAAATGCTGAACGTTTGGGGCTAGCACAGTTACATCAATTGCGTGGGCGGGTCGGGCGCGGTAATGTGCAAAGCCATTGTGTATTGATGTATAAATCACCGCTATCTGAAAATGGGCAAGCACGATTAAGTTGTTTGCGAGATACTAATGATGGTTTTGCCATTGCACAACGAGATTTAGAGCTTCGTGGTCCAGGTGAAGTATTGGGAACAAGACAAACAGGCTTGCCACAATTTAGAGTCGCTGATGTTATGCAAGATCAAGACTTGATCAATGTTATGTCGTCAGCGGCAGATCAGTTTCTAGCCCATTCACCAGAGCTGAATGATGCATTGATCACCCGTTGGTTTGGGCATAAAATTGATTTTGGACAAGTATAGAATGAGATCTAATTAACGATGAGGAACTGGCCATGCTGGCAGCCGCCACAACGGCGTTTAATGCCCGCTAAGTTAGCATCATGGTTGACTGAGAAGGGGTCACTGACACGGCGGCTACAAGCGCATAATCAATATGATTTTTCGGTAGATTTATTGGGAAGTTGTTGGATAAAGCCACTAACCGACGAAGCCTTATCTTTAGGAATATCAGTAGCGGAGCATGCTTATCAGCGTGAAGTGCGGTTAATGGACGGCGATATTGCCAATGTCTATGCACGTACAATTATTCCCCGCTCAACTTATATGGCAATGCAACACCGCTTTAACAGCTTGGGCAATAAGCCATTAGGGGAATTATTGTTTACTGATCCTTTAGTTAAACGAGGACCGATTGAGATTGCTTGCTTGAAATCAGGGCAATGGTTATATGAACTGGCTGTAATGGATGAAGAGTATCGCCCAGAAATGCTATGGGGAAGACGCTCATCTTTTTATTTAAGCGGCAAAATATTGCTAGTTAATGAGATATTTTTGCCGACTTTAGAGTGGAATAGATAATGGAAAAATTAAGTTTATATATAAGGCTGATCCGATTAGATAAGCCTATTGGTATTTTATTATTGTTATGGCCAACCTTAGCCGCATTATGGATTGCCGCTGAAGGCATTCCAGATTATACGGTGTTAATTGTATTTGTATTAGGTGTGATTCTGATGCGTAGTGCTGGTTGTGCGATTAATGACTATGCGGATCGAGAGATTGATGCACTAGTGGTTAGAACGATGAACAGACCATTAGTAACTGGGGAGTTGGCTCCAAAAAATGCGTTAATTGTAGCGGCTATTTTAAGCCTAATTGCTTTTTTGTTAGTGGTGCTGAATCTTAACAAATTAACCATTGCGATGTCGGTGGTGGCGGTGCTATTGGCAGCAATATACCCTTTTATGAAACGCTATACTTACCTGCCGCAGATCTTTCTAGGTGCGACATTTGCTTGGGCTATCCCCATGGCATTTGCAGCTCAGACTGGTGCTGTGCCAACTGTTGCATGGTTGTTATTTTTAGCAAATGTATTATGGACAACAGCCTATGACACCCTTTATGCCATGGCGGATCGTGAAGATGATATGTTAGCTAATATTAAATCGACCGCTATTTTATTTGGTGATGATGACAAGGTCATTATAGGCATTATACAGTTTAGTTTCTTATTGATTCTGCTTCTAGTGGGTGATCAATTAGTAATGAGCTATGTGTTTTATATCGGTATTTTAGTAGCTACATTGTTCTTGATCTATCAGCAAATATTAGTAAGAAATAGAGAACCGGCACGCTGTTTGCAAGCATTCCTCAACAATAACTGGGTGGGCGCAGCATTATTTATCGGAGTTGCCAGCCATTATGTATTAACTGGAAACGTTTAATGAGCCTTTAATGATATAACGTGCTCACTAAACACGAATGGGGTTGAATGTGAGCGGAAATCAAACTACTTGAAGATGCAGATTTCAGCAAGAGAAGAAGCCATTATATTCTAGGCATAAAACGCAGGGATTAGTCATTGCCTTCACATTGTGCCTTACTCTTACATCCGTGATAAGCTCTGAAACATGCATTTTCAAGTAGTTTGGGTATAAGCTAAATTATGGGTAAAATAAACCTATGAAAATAATAAGCAACGGAATGATCATGATTAGCCTGCTGGTGCAGGCTAATTTTTTAATGGCAGATGTGTATAAAAGCCAGGATGAAACAGGGCATATAAGCTATTCTGATAAACCCTCTCCTAATGCAACGCTACAAAAGTCAAGCACAACACGACACCGTTATAAAAACAAAGTTGTGCATGTTTATGATGGCGATACCATCAAGCTAGAAAATGGCAACAAAATACGTTTATTGGGAATTGATACTCCAGAAGTGGCCAGTCGTTATCAAAAAGCAACCGCAGGCGGTAATGCTGCAAAAAAATGGCTAAATAAACAACTAGAAGGCATAGATATTTATCTTGAATATGATCAGCAACAACGGGATAAATATCAACGCTTATTAGCGCATGTTTTTCTTGAAAATGGTGATCATATTAATGTTGTACTGGTTGAACTAGGTTTAGCTATTGTTAATTTATTTCCACCAAACTTACGTTACCATGATCAATTATTAGCCGCTCAACAACTAGCCCAACAACAGCAATTGGGCATGTGGGCGATGAAACGTTATCAACTCATATCCGCAGATAAAGTAAGAAAGGTTTCAGGATGGAAACGTTATCAAGGCACTGTCACATCAATTAAAAATAATCGTAAATATGTACGGCTAATATTGAGCAAAAAACTAAGTGTCAGAATTGCCAAAAAAAACCTGTATTTATTCCCTGAGTTAGAAAGTTATATGGGGCAGTCGGTAGAGGTGAGGGGCTGGCTATCAGGTAAAAAGGCACCCTTTTCTATATTAGTACGCCACCCAAGCGCATTAATCCTAAAAAACTGATAAAGGGCACCTAAAAACCTAAGCACAGTTTATGAGTAGTGCCACACGGATGTGGCGTTTACGAACCAAAGGATGGAAACGCATAAAAATGCACTATTTTCTGCATTCCCTAAATCACACTTAGGTTTTTAGAGATGCCCTATAGACTATTGATTATATGATTAATTGGTACCGTATCAAAGGAA
>CAYTAM010000118.1:0-5355 GCA_964435685.1 uncultured Methylophaga sp.
TAACTTAGTAGAGCAATGCAGGAGCAATTGCCGAGGAGCAGTTTTCTGTCTATTGCTGCTAACTTCGTGGAAAATATCGGCGCTTTTAGCAAGCCTAAAATAATTGGACTTGTTCAGAACTTACTTAAGCTGCTTGTACTGGAATAGAATGGTGCATATGGGTGATATCGTTATTTTCATCTAAATAAACCAATGTTGGCTTAAAGTTTTCGACTTCTTTTTCATCCAATGTGGTATAGGCGCAGATAATAATGCGATCGCCTGGTGAGGCTTTATGTGCCGCCGCACCATTAATAGAAATAATATTAGAGCCCGCTTCAGCGCGAATAGCATAGGTTGTAAAACGCTCGCCATTACTTATATTATAAATTTGGATCTGCTCATATTCATGAATGCCGGCGGCATTCAATAGTGTGCTATCAATCGCACACGAGCCTTCATACTCAAGCTCTGAATGCGTCACGCAAGCGCGGTGTAGTTTTGTTTTTAGTAGTGTCAGTTGCATATTCCGCTAACTATTTTATAAAATATAGGTACATTATCGCATTTTCAGCCCAATCCAATCAACAATCAATCAAGATCACAGGCAATATTATCTATTAATCTAGCCTCACCCAGCTGTGCAGCTACCAAGATCCTCAATGCTTTATCTGTTGGTTTTGCTGGTTGTAGATTTTCTGCGTGCCTAATATCAACATAATCTGGTTTAAAGCCTAATTGCTGTAACTCATCCTTTGCTTGTTGCTCTAAAGCACTAAAGCCCAACTCACCTTGTTCAAGTTTTGTTTTAATATCATTTAATATTCGATAAATGGATGCGGCCTGATCCCATTGTTGCTCTGTTAAATATTGATTACGAGAGCTCATTGCCAAGCCATTTTGTTCACGAACCGTCGGTAAGCCAATAATATCAATCGGGAAATTCAAGTCTACCACCATTTTTTTAATTAACAATAACTGCTGATAATCTTTTTCTCCCAATACCGCCACATCCGCCTGCACCATATTCAATAGTTTGGTGACAACCGTTGCTACACCATCAAAATGCCCTAGGCGAGATCGTCCACACAATTTATCATCCACTCCCGGCACGCTAACTTTGCTTTGCTTATATATGCCATCAGGGTACATTAGCTCAGCCGTAGGCATAAATACCGCATCACATTCAACCAATGTTAGCTGCTGTATATCTGTATCGAATGTGCGTGGATAAGCTAACAAATCGGCATGATCATCAAACTGCATTGGATTAATAAAGAGACTAACAACCACTTTATCCGCCAGCTCTCTGCCTTTTGTTACCAGTGACAAATGGCCTTGATGTAAATTACCCATGGTGGGTACAAAGGCTATCTGCAAGTTTTGTTGCCGCCACGCTTTCACTTGCGCTCGCAGCGCAGCAATTGTTGTGATATTCCGCATTAAAACTGTTGTTCTTTATTGGGAAATTGACCAGACTTTACATCGTGCACATACTTAAAAATAGCCGCAGCAATTGCGCCTGTTTCAGCTAAAAAGTCATGGGAAAACCGTGGTCGCTTACCCGGTGTCAGCCCAATCATATCGTATAAAACCAACACCTGACCATCACAGTCATTGCCAGCACCTATACCGATAACTGGAATATTAAGTATTGCGGTGATCTGTTTTGTTAATGCTGCGGGCACACATTCAATAACCAGCATATCTGCTCCAGCAGCTTGCACTGTTTTAGCCTCTTCGATTAATTTAGTAGCCTCATCTTCATCGCGGCCTTGTACACGATAGCCACCTAAACGATGTACAGATTGTGGCAATAACCCTAAATGAGCACAGACGGGAATACCTCTATCAACTAATTGTTTAATAGTGTCGGCAACCACAGTCCCACCTTCCAGCTTCACCATATGCGCCCCCCCTTCGGCCATTAAGCGTGCCGAATTTTTTATTGCTTGTTTGGCATTGGCATAACTCATAAAAGGTAAATCGGCAATAACAAATACTTTTTCGGTACCTCTAATCACATTACGAGTGTGGTAAACCATATCATCAACCGTAACGGGCAAGGTGCTTTCTTGCCCCTGAATAACCATGCCCAATGAGTCACCCACCAAGATCACATCAATACCCGCTTGCTCTAAAGCGTGACTAAAACTGGCATCATAGGCTGTTAAGACTGCAATTTTATCTTGGTCTGCTTTCATTTTTTGCAGATGAATTAAGTTTAATCGACTCATAATTTCACCTTTTTCCTATGACTGGTAATGGGTTGTAATAATGACGACCACGTTGTAATGTGCTGATTTGTTCTAATAAATTCTGATAATCTTGCTCACTATTGACCAGATCAATTTGCTCAGCATTAACAATTAATAATGGCGACGCATCATAATAATGAAAAAAATCAGCGTAGCTGTCTGCTAATCGTTGCAAATAACCATCTTCTATACGTTGTTCATAGCCAATGCCTCGCTGATTGACCCGAGACTTCAATACCGCCAACGGTGCTTGTAGGTAAATAACCAAATCAGGTGTGCGGTGTTCTAGAGTGAGATTATCATAAACCATATTGTAGAGCGCAAGCTCATCATCATCTAAGGTTATTTGAGCAAAAATGCGATCTTTCTCCACCATAAAGTCGGTGACTTTTAGGGTAGAAAACAGATCATCTTGTTGCAATTCTTTACCTAAACGTACTCGTTGCATTAAAAAACTTAATTGCGTGGGCAATGCGGACTGCTTGGGGTGAATATAAAACTTTTCTAAAAAAGGGTTGTTTTCCGGTTGTTCCAGCACCACGGTGCCTGAAAAGCTTTCAGCTAACCGTTTAACCAAGTGTGTTTTACCTACGCCTATAGGGCCTTCAACAGCAATGTAACGATGGGGTATAGCGAATGTTGTCATATCAAGTCTAAGTTAATTCTATTTAAGCCTGCCCGCGGGCAGTTTTGCACTAAGCTAACTATATTGCCAAATTTTGGAATAATTAAATCAGCCGCTATTTCTGCTAGAGGGTAAAGCACAAAGGCTCGATCTTTCATTCCGGCATGAGGAATAGTTAAGCGTTCATTATCAATTTCTTCATTTCCATACAGCAATATATCTAAATCAAGCGTACGCTCGCCCCAATGCCTTAAACGCACTCGACCCTGTTGCTGTTCAATATCTTGTAACTGATCTAACAATTGACTTGCCGATAATTCACTGCTTAATTCAACCACTGCATTAATGTAGTCAGGCTGATCTTGCGGTCCCATCGGTGGGCTAATATATAAGGAGGAGCGTATAAGCTCATTGGTTTTTGGCAATGTTTGTAAAGCATCCATTGCCTTTAATATTTGCTTAACCGGATTCGCCAAATTACTTCCTAGACCAATATAGATCCCCTTCATCACTCAGCGCTCTTTGCTGCTGGTTTGTTAAGCCTGCGACGACGTTTACGTGGTGCAGCCCCCCCGGCTGACAAATTATTCACCATTTTCTGCTGCTGCACTTCATCTGTATCTTGAAAAATAGTCCACCACTCCCCTAATTCAGCTAAAGGCTCACCTGCTTGTTCACGTAATAATAGAAAATCATAACCTGCTCTGAATTTTGGATGTGTTAATAATTTAAAGGCTTTCTTACCAAAACGTTGTTCTAAACGTATTTGTAATACCCAAATATCACGTGTCATCAGTGTAAACCGTTTAGGAAATGCCACACGACCAATTTGCTCAGAAATAACATCCGTCGCTGCACGTTGCAATGCTGGGATCGGCGGAATTTTACGATCTTTATATTGTTGCCAATGTTGCTTCATCGGCTCCCACAGTAAAGCTGCAAATAAAAATGCCGGTGTGACTGGTTTTCCCTCATCAATACGAATATCGGTATTCTCTAAGGCTTTAATAATTAAGGTACGTGGATAATGTTCGTGTTCGGTATGAAGTAATGCCGCAGTTTGTGGAAACAACACCTCAAATAGTCCATAGTGACATAACAATTCATGTGTAACTGCAGCATTGCCCGTTAAATATAATTTTAACGATTCATCAAATAAGCGTGCTGCGGGGATATCTGCTAATAAATTTGCCAGTTGCGGAATAAAACGCTCGGTTTCACCATCTAAACGCAAGCCCAACTTCCCAACAAAGCGGATAGCACGTAGCATGCGCACCGGATCTTCACGATAACGTGTTTCCACATCACCAATTAAGCGGATCTTACCCGCTTCTAAATCAGTAATACCGCCCGTATAATCAATGATCGAAAAGTCACGAATATCGTAATACAGCGCATTAATAGTAAAATCGCGGCGCCAAGCATCTTGCTCAAGCGTACCAAACACATTATCACGCATGATACGACCTTGGTCATCAACATGCTGATCGGTTTCAGGGGGCGCTCTAAAGGTGGCAACTTCAATCACATTACGCCCAAAACCCACATGAACCAACTTAAACCTGCGGCCAATTAAACGACTTTTACTAAATAATTTATGCACTTGTTCGGGGGAGGCATTGGTGGTCACATCAAAATCCTTGGGCTCGTGACCAAGCAACAAATCACGCACACAGCCACCAACAAGATAGGCATCAAAACCCGAATCTTTCAGCCGATAAAGTATTTTTAAGGCATGAGGATCAATCTGTGAACGAGAAATACTGTGCTGTGAACGCGGTATTATTATCGGCTCACTTTGTTGAGTAGACTCCTTTGCTTGAACTTTATTCCTTACTACGGAAAATATTTTTTTCAGTGATATCATAGAGCGTATATGATACCACGAATATACCCATAGTCATTCAGCGTATCAGCGTGGTTAAATACCCCCAGTCAAAATACGGTCCAGGATCTGTTTTTCTATCTGGAGCAATTTGTTGATGGCCTTTTATTCGCTCAGTTGATAACTCTGGGTAATGCTTAAATAACGATAGAATCACTTTAGCTAATTGCCGATACTGTATTTTAGCAAAGTCTTGATCATCACAGCCTTCCATTTCAATACCTATGGTGAAATCATTACAACAAGCCCGTTCATCCCACTGCGATTCACCTGCATGCCATGCCCGTTGATAAAACGGTACATATTGAATCACTTCGCCATCACGCCTGATCAATAAATGAGCAGAAACCCGTAGCTCAGCTATTTTCTCAAAATAGGGGTGTGCCTTCGGATCAAGTTTATTAAGAAACAAATCATTTATCCAACCTCCACCAAATTCACCTAGCGGCAAGCTGATATTATGAATCACTATTCCAGAAATATCCTTAGCATCAGGTCGTGGATCCTGATTAGGAGATGGATGATATGTAATTTCTGTCAATATGCCATCAGCTTTGATATACATTGTATAATCTCTGAAAATAGATTTATAACGGGTATATACCCGT
>CAYTAM010000119.1:0-5338 GCA_964435685.1 uncultured Methylophaga sp.
AAGGATGATTTAGCATGGAAAAGCACAGAAAGCACCACAAAACAAACGCCTTACCAGTTAATGGTGGTCTGTCCCCTATTATTATTATTTTCTATTATTATTCACTGCGTGATGCTTTAAATTGGATAGTAAGATCTGAAAGCCGGGTTGATTGCTCTGTCAAGATAACGCTAGCAGCTTCTGTTTCTTTCGATTGCTCAACCGTAGCTTCAGCATTTAAGTTAATTGACGATACGTTCTTAGCCATCGCCTCAGCAACACTTGTTTGCTCCTTTGCTGAGATCACAATGTGTTCAACCATATCTGCTGCACATTGCACAGCTTGATCAATATGTAGCAGTGATTCACTTGCTTGAGAAGCAATCGAGATGCTGTTATCTGCCGTTTCCTGTCCTTTTAGCATTACATCAACCGCACTCCTAGTCTGATTTTGGAGCTTTTCAACAATAAGCCTAATTTCTTCTGTCGATTCCTTTGTACGTTGTGCTAATGTCCGCACTTCATCTGCCACCACAGCAAAACCACGTCCATGTTCTCCTGCTCGTGCCGCCTCAATAGCCGCATTCAATGCCAAAAGATTAATTTGTTCTGTAATTCCTTGGATAACAGAAACAACACCATCAATCGCTTTACTATCTTCATCTAACACATTAATAACTTTTGAGGTGTTAGTGATTTCTTCGGCTAATGTATTAATTGAATCAATTGTTTTTTCTAAAATTTCTCCACTTCTTTTTACTTGTATTCTGGCTTCTTGGGATGCACCTGCTGCCGTTTGAGCATGCTCTGCCACCCCTTGAGATGTCGCATTAAGCTCTTCCATCCCTACCGCTACCATATCTGTTTCCGCATGCAGTGTAATAATTGCTGCCGTCGTTACTTCAACACCGGCAACCAATTCTGAAGAGGTACTCATCAGCACTTTTGCAGCATCATCAACCCGTCCCACAATAGCGTTGGTTTCAGCCGCATGAGCTTTTAGCGCCATTTGAATCATGCCAAACTCATCTGTTCTACCTGTATAAATGTATGAACTTAAATGATAGTTACTGTTACCAATACTCCTTTTTGCAATATCTAAGGTTTGGTATAAAGGTTTGGTTAGCCCTGCAGACAATACCCATACTACTGGAATGGTGGCAATAAAAGCGATTAGCACTGGCAGAAAAGGTAAATAAAAACTCGCGGCTAGCACTAATGGAATAATGAGCATATAAAAAGCCAGTAATATTCGACTTCTTACGCTCAGAAAAGGTGATATTAAGGCTTTATGTGATTTACCCTCATTAAGTGCCTGATACACTTTATTTGCTCGCTCAACAGCATCAGGATCAGGACTTTGGCGTACCGATTGGTATTCAATCGCCTTTCCCTCACCGTCATTTATAGGCGTAGCATAAGCATCAACCCAATAAAAATCACCATTAGCACAGCGGTTTTTCACCATTCCTGACCATGATTTACCCGCTTTTAATGTGGTCCATAAATCCGCAAATGCTGCGGCTGGCATATCTGGATGTCGAACAATATTATGGCTTTCACCTAGCAATTCATCTATGGTAAAACCTGATATGTTCACAAAGTCATCATTACAATAAGTGATAACTCCTGAAAGTTCTGTTGTTGATAGAATCGTATCTGTCTTTGTTACTCTAACTTCATTATTGGTAACAGGGAGGTTCTTTTTCATTGTTGCTCATTCCTTAGAAAGGCTGATTTAGTATCAATTTCTCGAACTGGTCAGCAGGTATTGGTTTAGAAAATAAATAGCCTTGACCGAAATCACAGCCTGAATTGAATAGAAAATCCTTTTGAGCTGTAGTTTCTATTCCTTCCGCGATGACTTTTATTCCTAAAGCATGCGCCATCACAATAATGGCTTTACATAGTGCTTGGTCATCACTATTGGTTTCAACATGCTGCACAAACTGGCGATCAATTTTTATATAGTCAATATCAAATTTTCTAAGATAGGCTAATGATGAGTAGCCGGTACCAAAGTCGTCAAGTGCGATCTCGATCCCTTCATCTCGAAAAGAAAGTAGCTGTTCAGTAACAATACTATTAGCATCCATCAAAACACCTTCCGTAATTTCCACCGCAATACTGTCAGCTGGACATTGCTTTTCAGCCATGTAATCTAGCCAATTTTCATGGTGATTATTTTCCTTATTGAATTGTTTTGGAGATTTATTAATACTGATCTGAAAGTATTGATGCATCCGTTGACGCCACTGTTGAGATTGATGAACAGCTTGTTTGAAAACCCAATTTCCTATATCAACAATCAATCCCGTATCTTCAGCTAAAGGTATAAAAATTTCAGGCGATACCATCCCTTTTTCGGGATGATGCCAACGGATTAAAGCTTCCGCTTTGTATATCTCATTTGTGTTCAAGTCAACTATAGGTTGATAATATAATTCAAATTCTTGCTTGTCTAAAGCAAAGCGAAGATCTTGGATAAGGGACATTCTCTCTAAAGCTGATGTCTCCATAGCAGGGGTAAAATGGTGAGCACAATTTCGCCCTTTTTTCTTTGCATAAAACATAGCCTGATCGGCACTCTTTAATAATGAAGTAACATCGGTAGCATAATCAGGATAGACTGCAATACCAATGCTTATTGAAAGATAAGTGGTGTCTTCCTTTATCTGAAAAGGTTTGGTCATTGCTAGCAATAAGTTTTTTATAATTTGATCAATATCCGAGGTGTCATCGTATGGTGAGATACAGATAGTGAATTCATCTCCCCCCAATCGAGCAATAAAATCTAAATGGCGTAGACAATGATTCAACCTAGTGGCCGTTTCTTTTAAAATATCGTCGCCATAATCGTGGCCTAAGGTATCATTCACTTCTTTAAAATTATCTATATCCAGAAATAACACCGCAAACTTATATTGTTTTTTATCTGCTCGTTTTATTTCCTGTTCAAGCTTACTTTTAAATAAGCGTCGATTAGGTAAATTTGTTAATTCATCATAGTAACTTAGCCTTTTAACCGCTTCATCAACTGCTTTTCTCTCGGTAATATCAGCAAAAACAGAACAATACGATACTATATCTCCTTGTTCATTTTTATTTGCATTAATCGTAATCCATTCTAAGAAAACCTCTCCATTTTTTCTTTTATTCCAAATCTCACCACTCCAGTGTCCCGTGGTATTAATACTGTGCCACATTTGTTGATAAAAAGCAGAATCGTGTTTACCTGAACTAAGCAGTCTGGAATTGCAATTAATAACCTCATCCTCTTTATAGCCTGTAATAGCGCAAAAAGCACCATTAACTCGAATGATCCGTTTGTTTGCATCAGTGATAGTCATAGCCAAAGATGATGAAAGAAAAACGGAAGATTTAATCTGCAATTTTCGTTGTTGCTCAAGCTTATAAGCACATTGCTGAACTACATTTATTAGTTCTTTTATTACAAAAGGCTTGCGTAAATATCGCATTATTGGCAAGGAAAATAACTGTTCTGCCACAATCACGTTAGAGGGCTCACAGCTTACTATAATGGGTATACATAAGTTATGATCTGCTAAAAACAATGCTAACTTTTGTTGGTTTTTTAGTAGAAACTCAAGATCTATGATAATCAAATCAGCTTGATACCGATAGGCGATAATCGCTTGGTCAACAGTCTCGCAAAGATCAATATTTTGAAGTTGCTGTGCTAAATTTTTAGCAAGAAAATCTAATGATGACTTGTCAGGATCAATGCAAAGAACGCTGTAATTTGAGAGTGTCTCGTTACTATCCCAATCATTTATTTTGTCAGCTTGATATTCGGTGTCTGCTGCACGTTCCACTATAGAATGATTTTTCGAATTAATGCTAACTTCTACTAATGTAATATCATCGGCATTACCTTTTTGTCGCGCCTGTTCAACATCCGAGCACATTAAATCAAAACACTTAGTTACTTCCCTGCTCGTATAAAGCAATTCATGTGCTGCCATATTTTTACACATTCCACTTTGGATCAATGTGTCCTGTATGCCATCTGTAAACACATAAAGTTTAGCCGGTTCTTCAAGCTGAAAACGCTCCGTTAATAGATCATAATCATCATTTTCGATAATGCCGCAGGCTAATGATTTAGATTTAAATTTATGTAAAAGCTTGCCCTGTTCACTAATTAATAAAGCCGCTGGATTACCGCAATTTAGCGCTTCTACATAACCTTCAACTTGGTTTATCTGCACCAGTGTTACCGCTATAAAATAGCCTTTATGTTTATATCTACATAATTCATCATTTAGCTTGGATGCAATCGTTAAGATGGAATGGCCCTTATTAACCAGATTTACGAAAATACTAGGGAAGCTTAACCCTGGCATTAATGCCGATAGGCCATAGCCTGCTCCATCAGCTACCAATAAAAAAGTTGAATTGCCATTGCGTAGCGCTATATGGAAATCACCATTAATTCTATCTTTCGGAATAGTCAAAATACGCACCCCATCTACAGGAGCACTATTACCGAGATAATTGCTGATGATGTGTTGTATTTTTATCTGCTCGGCATAATTTTCATGGCTATCGGACATGGTTTTTTACCTATATAATAATTTGTTATCACATCCATGCATATCCTAATATTGAATCATATCATGGAAATTAATCTCTTATATGGGACATCGTAACAGAATTCTCACACAATCTTAGCTATATAGTCAATACTATAAATATGGTTATTCCTCTTTAGCTTGTTCTGATGTATCATTAAGGCTTATAACTACTTACTGGCATATAGGATGTATGGCAACTTATGGCGGATTCTTCATATCAGCTATATCAACAAAGGTTGATATCTAAAAGAAAGAAAATGAGGTTTAGTCTTCAAGCCCTCGCCGAGCGATCTGGCGTTAGCAAATCCATTATATCTAAGATTGAACTAGCACAAGTGCAGCCGAGTATTCAAACTGCATCACGTATCGCACAAGGTTTAGGATGCTCACTTTCAGATATGTTCCAAGCTAAAAGTTCTGGTCAAGTTATATTTCACCCTACAGAACAGCAATTTACACTTGAGAATAAAGTTCACAATAAAAGAATAATATCGCCATCAATGAAGCGTGCATGTCTAGAAATATTCCATGAATGTCTTGATGGCGAGGCAACCCTAAACGATATAATTCACCTTGATTCTGATAAATTTATTCTGGCATTGGATCATGAACTATGTGTAAAGACTAATAATACTGAGCACGTTTTGAAAAAAGGTGATTGCATCTATCTTGATAACAATGTTACTCATTCAATAAGTAACCGCTCAACAGAACAAGCTAACTTTATCGCTACTCTTCATCGCAAGAACCATCCATAAAAT
>CAYTAM010000120.1:0-5294 GCA_964435685.1 uncultured Methylophaga sp.
CTCTTGCTGAATCATACATTTCCAAGCTGTTTGGGTATGACCTTAGTTTTTAACTAATTGTACTAAATGTCGTTGCCCAGTACAGCCGGGAACATCTAATGACACTACTTGCTTCAGATGAAATTGATCGTTTACCGCAAGTAATTCATCATCAGGTTTAGTACCTTTCATTAATAATAACGAACCTGCATCATCGCAATGTCGGCCCGCTAAAGCAATGATCTGATCAATTTTTGCGAAAGCACGGGCGGTTACCATGGCATATTTAGGTAATTCCGCTTGTTCAATGCGCGCATGAACCACGGTGATATTGCCTAATGCTAACTCAGCTTTTGCTTGTTGCAAGAATCGTGTTTTTTTAGAGTTACTATCTAATAAAGTCACTGCTAATTCTGCTTGCACTATTGCCAGTGGGATCCCCGGCAAGCCTGCTCCCGTGCCCACATCTAATAATGTGTTGCCCGATAGATAAGGCAATATCGCCAGACTATCTAATATATGGCGGCTGATCATTTCCCGCGGATCACGTACTGATGTTAAATTATAGACTTTATTCCACTTCTCTAATAACTCAAGGTAATTTACCAGTTTTTCTGATTGCATGTGTGTTAGCGATAATTCTAATTGCTCACAGCCCTGCTGTAGCTGCTCTAATAAACCACTAGCCATTCGCTTGTTTATCTTGCTGATCACCGCGTTTTAAATATACCAACAATAATGAAATTGCCGCAGGTGTAACCCCCGAAATACGCGCTGCTTGTCCTAAACTATTTGGTCGAGCTTGTGCTAATTTTTCACGTACTTCATTTGATAAACCGCGTACTTCTTTATAATCTAAAGCATCAGGCAATACGGTTTTTTCATTTCGTTGTAGGCGCTCAATTTCAAGTTTTTGGCGATCAATATAACCGGCATATTTAGTTTGAATGACCACTTGTTCTGATACATCTTCAGCCAACTGACTTTGTTCGCCCATTAAATTTAACAAACCTGCATAATCCACTTCTGGACGACGTAATAAATCTAAACCCGTGCTGACTTTGTTTAATGGTTCGCCTAATACTTCTTTGGCAACACTTTGATCCATTTTTTCAGGGATAAATTTATACGCTGTTAAGCGTGCTGTTTCTTTTGCCACCGCTTGTTGCTTAGCGCTGAAAATAGTCCAACGTTCATCACTAACCAAACCTAATTCACGACCTTTTGGTGTTAAGCGGCTATCGGCATTATCTTCGCGTAGCAATAAACGATATTCTGCTCGGCTAGTAAACATACGATAAGGCTCTTGGGTGCCTAATGTGATCAAATCATCAATCATTACACCAATGTAAGCTTCATCACGACGCGGACACCACTGTTCCAAACCACGTACTTGCAAGCCCGCATTTAAACCCGCAATCAGACCTTGTGCCGCCGCTTCTTCATAACCCGTTGTACCATTGATTTGACCAGCAAAGAATAGTCCTGCCATGTGCTTAGTTTCTAACCACGGTCGTAAATCACGTGGATCGAAATAATCATATTCAATCGCATAGCCCGGGCGGGTAATGTGGGCGTTTTCTAGCCCTTTCATTGATCGCACAATCTCATATTGCACATCAAACGGTAAGCTGGTCGAAATACCATTGGGATATACTTCGCCACAATTTAAACCTTCTGGCTCAAGAAATATTTGATGTGATGCCCTGTCCGCAAAGCGTACTACTTTATCTTCAATCGACGGACAATAGCGTGGACCAGTTCCTTCAATTTCACCGCTATACATCGGGGAACGGTCTAAATTATTACGAATAATCTCATGAGTATTCTCATTAGTGTGCGTTATATAACACGAGATTTGGTCGGGATGATCAGACTGTTTTCCTAAAAATGAAAATATCGGTGTGGGTGTATCACCCGGCTGTTCTGCTAATTCAGAAAAATAGATGCTACTAGTTGCAATACGTGGCGGGGTGCCTGTTTTTAAACGATCAACCCGAAATGGCAATGCCCGTAGGCGTTGTGCCAGCGCGATTGAAGCCGGATCACCAGCGCGGCCACCTTGATGATTTTGCATACCAATATGAATTAAACCGCCTAAGAATGTGCCGACGGTTAAAACAACTGATTTTGCAGAAAACCGTAAACCTGCTTGTGTCACTACGCCCACCACACGATCATTTTCGACCACAAGATCGTCAACTGTCTGTTGAAACAAATATAAGTTTTGTTGGGATTCTAAATAACCACGCACCGCCGCTTTATAACGCACCCGATCAGCCTGGGCACGGGTGGCTCTAACCGCAGATCCTTTACTGGCATTTAAAATACGAAACTGAATACCACCACGATCTGCCGCCAGTGCCATAACACCGCCAAGTGCGTCAATTTCTTTAACCAAGTGACCCTTGCCGATACCGCCAATCGCCGGGTTACAGCTCATTTGGCCTAATGTCTCGATATTTTGTGTTAGCAACAAGGTTTTCACGCCCTGACGTGCAGAAGCTAACGCGGCTTCAGTGCCCGCATGACCGCCACCGACAACAATAACATCATAATGATCTTGGTAATTCATAAAATTGTTTGCTTAATATTCTGAAATTTCTGTAATTTTAGCACGCAGCTAAGCATTGTTGAATGAAAATGGAGTATAGTCTAATTTTTCCTGCTATTGACAAAACACTTATGAAAAAAAATACTGGGTTTATGCGTCTGTTTTATGCGAGTATTTATTCTTGGCAGGGGTTTCGCTCTGCTTTAGCCAATGAAACACCATTTCGAGAAGAGCTTATTGTTGCAATACCGTTAGTTGGCTTGAGTTTTTATCTTGATGTATCAGCGTATGAGCGGCTGGCGATGATAGCTAGCTTGGTGCTGATATTAATCGTTGAAATACTCAATTCAGCTATTGAGTGTGTCGTGGATCGTGTCAGTACTGAACACCACGTCTTATCTGGTCGCGCCAAAGACTATGGTTCGCTGGCGGTGTTATTTAGCATTTTTATTGCGGTGACCACATGGGCGGTTATTTTAATCTAGCATCCAACTTATATGCTCTTCTAATAATAATCACACCTAAAATAATCATCGGTAATGATAAAACTTGACCCATTGTTAGCCAGTCTAAGGCCAAATAACCGATATGTTGATCGGGTATCCGTACAAACTCAACAATAAACCTAAACACGCCATAGCCCAGCAAAAACAAACCTGAAACGGCACCCAACGGTTTGGGTTTTGCCGAATACCACCATAAAATAATGAACAAAACCAAGCCTTCTAAACCCGCCTGATAAAGCTGTGAAGGATGACGCGCTAACGGACCACCCGCAGGGAAAATCATCGCCCAAGGCACATCACTGACTTTGCCCCATAACTCTCCGTTTATAAAATTACCAATACGACCAAAAAATAAACCTATTGGTACCATCGGTGCAATAAAATCACTGATTGTAAAATAGGATTTCCCCGTTTTTCTGGCAAAAAACCAAAATGCGACCAATACACCTATTAAGCCGCCATGAAAAGACATGCCTCCCTGCCAAATCTTAAATATATTCAAAGGCTGCGCCAAGGTATCAGCGAAATCATAAAACAGAATCGATCCCATGCGACCACCTACGATCACGCCAATCGCACCATAGAACAATAAATCTTCTACTTGCTCGGCGGTCCAGCCATAGCGCTTGGCTCGCATGCGACCTAGCCACCATGCGCCTGCAAAGCCAAACAAATACATCAAGCCATACCAATGAATTTGTAATGGACCTAGTGATATCGCTACTGGATCAATTGTGGGATAAACCATCTTGCCTACCTTAAAATTACTTATCAATAGTCACTATGATAACAAGCAATTTATAAAAGTGAAGAACACTTAACTTTTGCACCATCATGAAACACCTGCATGCTCGCCGCACCAAAACAGTGCGAGGATCAGTGGGGAATCAATCACCTTTCCTTGTAACCACTTCATTTTAAACGCATTTAACACTTGGCACATATCCTGCTCCATACCTTTCTGTTGCTGATTGCATACAAGATGTTGTATTAAAACAACGCAGGGCAATCATAACTGTATTTATCTTTAAATGTTACGGGGAGTAACTCAAATGAAATTGAACAAATTATCAGCACTTTTAGCTGCTAGTACATTACTTGCTGCCTCAACATCAGCAATGGCATGGGAAAGCGAAAATGGTGCACACTCTACAAGCGCAAGCGTTGCACTTTCATCTGACTATGTGTGGCGTGGTTATTCACAAACAGATGAGCAAATAGCGATTTCTGGTAGCTTTGATTACGGTCACAGCAGTGGCTTTTACCTTGGTACATGGGCTTCAAATGTTGATTTTGGTGACGACACAAGCATTGAAGTTGACATTTATGCAGGGGTCGCCGGTGAGACCGCAGGCGGGCTAGGCTGGGATGTTGGCGCATTGCGTTATATTTACCCTGGTGAAGACTACAGCTGGAATGAGTTTTATGGCTCTTTAAGCTATAGTTTCTTTAGCGTCGGCGTTGCTCATTCGGGTGATGTCTATGGCTCAAGCGAATCTGGCACTTATTACTCTGCAGGCTTTGACTATGACTTAACTGATGGCATCGCACTAAGCGCGGGCGTTGGTTACTATGATTATGATGATGATGTGTATGTAGATGGCGCTGGAAAGAGCCTAGGTGATAGCGCTATTGACTACCGCTTAGGGCTTTCGACAGAGATGGCTGGCTTTGGCTTAGATTTAACCTATTACGATACAGACAGTGATGGTGAAGATTTATATGGTAAAGATTTGGCGGACGGTCGCATTGTTTTCACCATCTCTAAATCAATGTAAAAACCCCTCAACTGGTCACCCAGCTCTCTCGGGTGGCCTCTTTTTTTGAAGGAAAAACTTATGAAACAAGTAGTAGCGATAATCAAGCCGTTTAAGCTTGATGATGTACGTGAATCACTTTCTGAACTCGGTGTGCAAGGCATGACCGTTTCTGAAGTGAAAGGCTTTGGTCGCCAAAAAGGGCATACTGAGCTTTATCGTGGTGCTGAATATGTAGTTGATTTCTTACCGAAATTAAAACTAGATATTGCAGTTGATGATGAATTAGTAGAAAAAGTAACTGAAGCAATCATTAAGGGTGCTAACACTGGAAAAATCGGTGACGGCAAAATTTTCGTTTATCCATTAGAGCAAGTGATCCGAATTCGCACAGGCGAAACCGGTTCTGAAGCGCTTTAAGTTTGGGGAGTAATTTAGAATGGAAAATGTAACAAATCAAATCTTCGAACTGCAATATGCTATCGATACCTTTTACTT
>CAYTAM010000121.1:0-5250 GCA_964435685.1 uncultured Methylophaga sp.
ATTGATCGGCGGCATTACATTTAGGGCATTCGCCGCGAATAAAACGATCAGGCAAGAACATTTCTTTTTCAGGATCATAAGCCTGGCTAATGGTACGCGTTGTAATATGACCTGCGGCTTTATTAGCAAGATAAATTTGGTTAGCTAAGGCTTGATTTTCATCACTATGGGTAGTGTAATAGTTGTCAAATTGAATATTAAAATCAGCAAAGTCAGCTTGGTGCTCTTTCTGGGTATTTGCAATCAATGTTTCAGGGCTTACGCCTTCACTTTGAGCGCGCAACATGATCGGTGTGCCATGGGCATCATCAGCGCACACATAATGGCATTCATGCCCCCGCATTTTTTGAAAGCGCACCCAAATATCGGTTTGAATATATTCAACAAGATGACCAAGGTGAATAGCGCCATTAGCGTAAGGCAGGGCGCTGGTAACAAGAATTTTTCTTTGCATAAGATTTTTGCTAAGACATTTAAGCGGAAAGTAGCGTGCAAGATAGCAGAAATAGCGTGTTTACTCCATTATTATGACGGTAAAAAGTGTATCTTTGGGTATAGTTGCCGATAATCTGTAATGATATGTTATAAAATCAGTCTAAGTAGATAGGGGACTTGAGTAGTGGAATTGAAATTACATGATATTCGTATAAGTGCTGTAGATAAGGCATTGGAAAAGGCCAAGCAATATCGCTCTCTACTGGAGCCTGAAATTGCTGAAAGCATTTGCCTTGATATGCTTAATATTGATCCTGAAAATCAAGCGGTTTTAGTGGTTTATATCTTGGCATTGTTAGATCAACTTTCGCGCACCGAAAATCAAACACAAATAAAAACAATTGAAGGTACTATCGAAAAACTTACTAGTCAGTATCAACGCTTTTACTATACGGGTTTGTTGAATGAACGTAGGGCACGGCACTTACTCACTCAAACTATGTCCCATTCATTTGCTTATGATTACTTTATTGAAGCACTAAGTTACTATCAAAAAGCGGTAGATCGTTGCCCAGAAAAAAATGATGAAGCAATTTTACGCTGGAATAGTTGCATAAGAACAATCGACAAAGAAAAGCTCAAACCGCGCCGTGATAGTGAAGATCTGTTAGTCGATATGGAAAGCTGATGGTTCTGCAACTACATAAACGAGTCATGGCATTAGCGGGTGCAGTGATGACTGTTTATTTAGTTTTTCATATGCTCTCAAACCTGACTTTTTTCTCGGAAACTGCATTTACGCGTTTTTATGATATCTATAATTCTGGGCTGATTAGCTGGATAGTATTATTAGTGATGCTGGCTACCATCGCTATTCATGTCAAAATAGCCATTAAAATTCGTAAGGTTAATGCCAAGGCGCGTACCATTGATTATGCGAAACACGATAAATTTAAAATACCTGCATCGCTAGTCACCATCAGCATTATTTTCTTACTTAGTTTTATTGTTATTCATATTATTCAAAGCTTATTGCTTGACACTAGCCAGTTATATAACGAAGTTGTCGCATTGTTTCAATCTGGACTAATGGTGTTATTTTATATGGCTGGTTTATTGGTGCTGACGATGCATTTGAGTCATTCCTTAGCCAATGTATTGCAAACATTAGGTAAAACATCGGTGATTTATCACGGTTTAGTTTGGGCGGGCGTTTTGGTTTTAACAGGCGGCTTTGCTTCCATTCCTCTTTATATTTATTTCATAATGCCATGACTGATTTTGAAACAGACCCAAACTATCTGAAGATGTTGATTTCAGAGTTCAGTACGATAGTTAGAGCAAGGCGCAATGTGCAGGCAATGACTGGCCCTTGTCAATCATTGCAACGCGGCGCTGGCTATCGTACTGAACTCCCGCAGGGCAAGACGATAAGCCACCATCTTCTTCGTTATAAAATGGTGAATTAGAATGACTAATCCTACAATTTTATGCCTCAAATATGGTGGCTTCTCGTCATGCTGAAACCAGCATCTTCAGATAGTTTGGGTCTTGATAGCCATACCCCTAAAGGCAGCCTAGAGAGCAGGTGGACACAGCATAAGTTTGATTTAAAAATTGTGAGCCCGGCGAACAGGAAAAAATATAATATTATTGTTGTTGGCACTGGGCTCGCTGGTGCGGCTGCGGCAGCATCATTAGGCGAGATGGGCTATAAGGTTAAAACGTTTTGTTTTCAAGACAGCCCACGCCGCGCGCACAGTATTGCCGCGCAAGGTGGTATTAATGCGGCTAAAAATTATCAAAATGATGGTGATAGTACGTGGCGCTTATTTTATGACACCATAAAAGGCGGCGATTATCGCGCACGCGAATCCAATGTATTTCGCCTTGCAGAGCTCAGCACTAGCATCATCGATCAGGCAGTCGCTCAAGGAGTACCTTTTGCACGCGAATACAGTGGTTATTTAGCGAATCGCTCATTTGGTGGCGCGCAAGTTTCACGCACTTTTTATGCGCGCGGTCAAACAGGTCAGCAATTATTGCTCGGTGCTTATCAAGCTATGAGCAAGCAAATTGATGAAGGTACTGTTGTCCATCATTCCCGTAGTGAGATGCAGGATCTGATTTTAATTGATGGCAAAGCAAAAGGCATTGTGTCACGAGACTTAGTAACTGGTAAGTTGGAAGCACATATGGCGGACGTGATCATACTCTGTACCGGCGGCTATGGCAATGTATTTTACCTTTCGACCAATGCCAAGGGCTGCAACGCTTCGGCAGTATGGCGAGCGCATAAACATGGGGCTTTATTTGCTAACCCGTGTTTTACTCAAATCCATCCAAGCTGTATTCCTCAAGCGGGTGAGTTGCAATCAAAATTAACCTTAATGAGTGAATCATTGCGTAACGATGGTCGAATTTGGGCACCCAAAAATAAAGCCGATTGTGATAAAAAACCTGAAGATATTGCAGAACACGATCGTGATTATTTCTTAGAGCGGATGTATCCTGCGTTTGGTAATTTGGTGCCCCGTGATATTGCTTCGCGTGCCGTAAAACTGATCTGTGATGAAGGTCGCGGCGTGGGGCATGATATTGATGGCAAAAAACTGGGTGTATATCTTGATTTTTCTAAAGCGATAGCAGTGCAAGGGCTAGATGAGATACGTGAGAGATATGGCAATTTATTTGATATGTATCAACATATTGCCGCTGAAGATCCGTACATAACACCGATGCGAATTTATCCTGCTGTGCATTACACTATGGGCGGATTATGGGTTGATTATAATTTAATGACATCCATTAACGGTTTATTTGCCGGTGGTGAAGCTAACTTTTCTGATCATGGCGCTAATCGTTTAGGTGCCAGTGCTTTAATGCAAGGCTTAGCAGATGGTTATTTTGTATTGCCTGCGACAGTATCAAATTATTTGGCGCATCAAAAGCCCTTGGATATGACTCAAAATCACCCAGAAGCAGTACAGGCATTACAAGCTTGCAAAGATAAAATTCAACAATTAATGAATGCACCTGAACCACAAAAAACAGCCGATGAGTTCCATCGTAAATTGGGGAAGATCATCTGGAATGCTTGTGGAATGGCGCGTGAAAAATCAGTATTGGAGCAATCAATAGCTGAGATAAAAGCACTACGCGCTCAATATTGGCAACAAGTCAAAATAACAGGCAGTGATGCAACACTTAATCAAACATTAGAGCGAGCGGGGCGAATAGCTGACTTTTTTGAACTAGCAGAGTTAATGTGTATTGATGCGCTAACGCGGGAAGAATCGTGCGGTTGCCATGCGCGCGAAGAGCATATTACCGATGATGGTGAGGCGCAACGCCATGATGAAGAGTTTTCTTATGTGGCAGCTTGGCAATACAGTGGTAATTTGAGTGTGCCGGTATTGTATAAAGAAGAACTACATTTTGAATTTGTAAGGCCCACAACAAGAAATTATAGATGATTTATAAACTACATATTTGGCGCCAACAAAATGCGGATTCAATAGGTGAATTTGAAAAGCATCAAATTGATGTTAGTGAAGATACCTCTTTTTTAGAGATGTTAGATGCGTTAAATGAGCAATTAATCGAAGCGGATAAAGAGGCGATTGCCTTTGATTTTGATTGTCGTGAGGGAATTTGTGGCTCGTGTAATTTGGTTATTAACGGAACGCCGCATGGCAAACATCGCGCAACCACCACGTGTCAGCAATATATGCGCGATTATGCCGATGAGCGCGAATTATGGATTGAACCTTGGCGTGCTACTGCCTTTCCTATTATTAAAGATTTAATTGTTGATAGAACCTCGTTTGAAAAAATAATTCAAGCAGGCGGATATATTGAAATTCGCACAGGATCTGCTGGTGAAGCTAACACTATCCCCATTGAAAAGAAGGTGGCTGATGCCGCCTTTGATTCTGCAACTTGCATAGGTTGCGGTGCTTGTGTAGCGGCTTGCCCGAACGCCTCGGCAACACTATTTGTTGCTGCGAAAGTAACGCATTTATCGATCCTGCCACAAGGTCAAATGGATAAAAAACGTGCTGAAAAATTACTTGCAGCGATGGATGAACAGGGTTTTGGTGGCTGTAGTAATTACCGTGAATGTGAACGTGTTTGTCCGAAAGAAATCAGTGTTAGTACTATTACAATAATGAATAAGTTACTGTATCAAGCTCATTCTGACTAAGAAGTACGTTAGACTATTCATTTTTAGAATCAACGGGCATCAAGGGTAAGATTTGTATAAAATACTTTTCATAGTGCTGTGTGTATTATTGACTACAACAAATATCAATGCAAGTGATGATATTGAGTTAGTGGTTATACGATCAGCCAACCAATTACTGGTTACAAAGAATGGTGGAACATTACGTACCTTTAATGTTGCATTTGGTAGTGGTGGAAGTAAAGCAAAGCTGCGCACAGGTGACCGCACCACACCAAAAGGGCGTTATTATATAAGCAAAATCCGCAGCAGTGAGCGGTTTCATGTTTTTATGCAGATCAATTATCCTAATCTGGATGATGCTGATCGCGGTTTAGCCTCTAATTTGATTACGGTCGAGCAATATAACGCAATTTTACATGCCCACCTTTCAGGGAAATTACCGCCTCAAAATACAGCCTTAGGTGGTGCAATTGGGATCCATGGTATTGGTAATGAAACAAAAGATAAACTGGAAATTCATCAAATTGCAAATTGGACACAAGGGTGTATTGCCCTGCGTAACCATGAGGTGGATGAATTAAGTCGCTACATTACTGTGGGTACACCTATCACTATTATTGATTAAG
>CAYTAM010000122.1:0-3991 GCA_964435685.1 uncultured Methylophaga sp.
CTTTCACACTGTTTAGACTTTACCTGAATAAGATTTTTGGCATCATCCATCGCCTGTTCTTTATTGTCAGCACACCAAACCGCTTCTAATTTATCAAACGCATCAGAACCAATCCCTGCTCGTGGAAAAGCCATATAACGAATGCGAATACCTAGGGCATTATATTCATCCATTTGTTGCTGTAATTTTCGGCAATAGCCACAATCAATATCAGTAAATACCGTCAAAGTATAATCTGTTTTTTTCGGTTCAAAAATAATTAATTCAGCTTCATCTAAGGATGCTAATAAATCCTTTCTTTGCTGTTTTCGCTTGGCTTCAGTGATATTGATCCCCGTTGCCATTTCAATAACACTGCCTTCAAAGCCGTGACTGAGATCTTCAGAGAAATAAATGATTTCACCTCCCTCAATGATCACCTCAAACAGTCCTGTCGTACCGAGAGCTTGAATACTTTCCACTTTAAAAGGTATCATTTCCTCCAATAGTTCTTTCATTTCTGCCGTATCTGCGGCATGAGCTACACTTGTTAATGCCAAAAGTGCTATCCATAAAAAGTTTCGTAGTTGTGTCATGTTTTAATCTCTAAAATTATTAAATTGTAAGGGCATATCAATATCATCATTGCCTTTTAATAAGGCCATTACGCCTTGCAAATCATCACGTTTTTTGCCTGTAACACGCACACTATCGCCTTGTATAGCTGCTTGAACCTTGCTTTTGCTGGCTTTAATCAGCTTGACGATTTTGCGCGATAGATCTGCATCAATGCCCTCACGTACCACAATACCTTGTTTGCGCATCTTGCCATTACCAACAGGATCTTTAACCTCTAAGCAATTGACTTCAATACCGCGCTTAACTAATTTAAGTCGCAAAATATCTTGTACTTGATCGAGTTGAAAATCACTTCCCGCATGTAATATCAGTACTTTATCTGACTGCTCAACTTTAGCATCAGTTCCCCGAAAGTCAAAACGATTACCTATTTCACGGTTTGCTTGATCAACAGCGTTACTTAGTTCATGTTTTTCTATTTCTGAAACAATATCAAATGAAGGCATGGTGTTCTCCTCGTAATAAAGATGACGCATAGTTTAGCATTTTATTACGTATTAACCTCCTGCTTCGTCCCTCCCGCATGTTTACCCAGCCAAGCTTGGCGGGAGTTTATCAATAACAGCTCTTTTTATTCGCATAGATTGCCGATAAAAGAACTCGGCAATGACGATTATGAATTTAAAACTCCATTTTAGAATGCAAGGTAACGTACACGGAAGTTTCAGCCTCGTGGATGATGTTGTGCATGCAAGCTTTTCAGCCGCTCTTTTGCGACATGGGTATAAATTTGTGTGGTGGATAGATCTGAATGCCCCAATAAGAGTTGCACTACACGTAAATCTGCACCATGATTGAGTAAATGTGTTGCAAAGGCATGGCGTAAAGTATGGGGTGATAACTTTTTTTCAATCGCGGCTTGTTTTGCGTATTTTTTAATCAAATACCAAAAAGCTTGTCGTGTCATCGCGCTGCCGCGCTGAGTAGGAAATAAATCTTCATTAACCTTTCCCTTCAATAATGCCGGTCGGCTTTCTACAAAATAACGTTGCAAATAATCTAGTGCTATTTCTCCTAAAGGTACTAAGCGCTCTTTATTGCCTTTGCCTACACATCGAATAAGCCCTTGACGCATATTAATCTGCTCAAATGTCAGTGAAACTAATTCGGATACTCTCAAGCCCGTAGCGTACAAAACTTCAAGCATCGTTCTATCGCGCAAACCTAATGGCATATAAACATCGGGCTGTTCTAATAAGCGTTCAACTTCATCTTCTGTCAAACTACTGGGTAAAGGCTTACCTAAGCGCGGCGATTCAATTTTTGCAGTTGGATCGGAGTCACGAATTTCTTCACGACATAAATAGCGATAAAATCGCCTTAATGTAGATAATAACCGTGCTTCACTGCGTGCCTTACGGCCTTCGCGCATCCGTACACCTTGATATTTCAAAATATGCTCTCGTGTCGCCGCCACTAAATCTGTATCTGACTGCTGTAACCAACTAGAAAAGCCTAAAAGATCACGTTGATAGGCCTCAACGGTATTTTTACTCAAACCAGATTCTAACCATAAAGAATCAAGGAATGGCTGTAAATAATGCGATACTTTATCAACGCTCATGATCTAATAACCATTGTTTGACTGTTATTTCATTGCCCTCAGTTTGACCTGCAAAACCGCCTAATCCCGACTTTGCAACAATTCGGTGGCAAGGAATAATAATTGGAAAATGATTAGCACGGCAGGCATTACCCACTGCTTGAGCAGAAGAATTTAATGCTTTAGCGACCTCACCATAACTCCGTGTTTCACCTGCGGGAATAGCTTGCATATAACGCCACACCTTTTGTTGAAAATCCGTACCTTTTACAGCTAAAGGAATATCCCATTGTATATGGGGATTTGAAAAATAGGCATTCAGTTGCTGTTCAAGTTGCTGCAAAATAGTAGACGAATCGCTAACACCATTTGATGATTCAGCAAACAGCTCAATACCTTGCACGCTTTGTTGATCAGCAGAAAGTAGTATCGGCCCAAAGGGCGCATCAAAAATAGTTTGAAATTCCATAGCCCTATAATACAAAAAAGGGCACAACTAAAGTAGTTGTACCCTCTTTATTTTTACAGCATTGGATCAAGATTGATCCAAAAACTATTTAGATTGCTTCTAGGATTTATCAATTTAAGGCAGGAAATGTGAATTCACAAGTGTGAATAACCATTTCCGAACGCAGAAGTGATGAATCCTAGAAGTGAGCTAAATAGTTTTTAGCCTAATTTTTCTTTAATACGTGCTGCCTTACCTGTTAATTCACGCAAGTAATAAAGTTTGGCACGGCGAACATCACCACGACGTTTTACTTCAATACCTGCAATAGCAAGGCTGTGTGTTTGGAAAACACGCTCAACGCCAACACCGTTTGAAATTTTACGCACAGTGAAAGCGGAATGTAAACCACGGTTACGAACGGCAATCACTACACCTTCAAACGCTTGCTCACGTTCACGCTCGCCTTCTTTAATTTTTACTTTAACAATAACGGTGTCGCCTGGTGCAAATGCAGGAAGATCCTGTTTCATTTGCTCCGCGTTAATTTGATCAATAATATTGCTCATCGTATCACTCCTAAAATCCTACTTTTTTGCCTATAGGGCACCTCTAAAAACCTAAGCACAGTTTATGAAACGCATAAAACACACTTAGGTTTTTAGAGATGCCCTATATTCGGCAATAAATTGTTCTAATAGTGCATTCTGTTCGCCGGATAATATTTTAATTTCCAACAAGTCAGGCCGCCTTAACCACGTTCTTCCTAAAGCTTGTTTGAGCCGCCACTTTCGTATCGCCTCATGATCGCCACTCATTAGCACCTTTGGCACTTGCTGATCAGCTAATTGTTCTGGTCGTGTGTAGTGTGGGTGATCTAGCAAACCCTCCGTAAAAGAATCTTGTTGCGCCGATTCATCATCACCTAATACGCCCGGTAATAATCTTGCCATACCATCAATCATGGTCATTGCAGCAAGCTCACCACCACTGAGAACATAGTCACCAACTGACCATTCCTCATCAATCTGTTCACTAATCAGGCGCTCATCTATGCCTTCATAACGTCCTGCAACAAAAATCATTACATCCCTTGTTGCCAATTCTTGCAAACCTTGTTGGTCAAGCTTGCGACCCTGCGGTGACATATATGCCACTTTAGTGTGCTCGCCTAATTGCTGCTTTGCAGCGTGAATAGCGTGTTGCAATGGCTCAACCTTCATCACCATTCCCGGACCACCGCCATAAGGCCTATCATCTACTGTCTGATGCTTATCCGTAGTGAATTCACGCGGAGTCCAATAATCTAGGCTTAGCTTGCCTTGCGTTACCGCACGACCTGTTACACCATACTTCGTTATTGCATCAAACATTTGAGGGAA
>CAYTAM010000122.1:4091-5243 GCA_964435685.1 uncultured Methylophaga sp.
GGTGAATAATTTAAAATATTTTTGCGAGGATCGGTGAATGAAAATATCTTCATCCAACCTTTCACCCCAAAGACACCAGATATTTTCCCTACCGGAATAAATTCCTCGGAAGTACTCATACTGAAACCTTGCTTCTTATTTAATTAAGCTACTTTAGCTTGTTTCATAAGTGTAGCTACGCGATCTGAAGTTTGAGCGCCTAAACCTACCCAATGCGCAACACGATCTAAATCTAAGCGTAATGTTTGTTCTTGACCTTTAGCTAAAGGATTAAAAAAACCAATACGCTCAATGCAACGACCATCACGTTTGTTACGTGAATCAGCCACTACCACTGTATAATAAGGACGCTTTTTAGAGCCGCCGCGAGATAATCTAATTGTTACCATATTCCTGCCTGTAAAAAACTGGATCGAAAAACAGATATATTCTACGCAAGTATTTAGTGTTTGGGAAGTTTAAATTAACTTTCATAACGAATTATAGTTTCAGGGTTATCCTCAATCTCAAATCGAAGATAACCAAGCCAAATTGACTTTGTATTACATATTGATTATATTGAACACAACTTCAAGCATTCTGGTATTAAATTATGGCACAAACAACAATGACAGTTCGATTAAGTGGTGAATTAAGTGACTTTGTAACAAGCAATGTTGGTCACGGCGGTGCTTATGAAAACACCAGCGAATATGTACGGAACCTTATCCGTAATGATAAAGAGCGTATAGAGCAGCAAGCATTTGAACGATTAAAAGCGGAGCTTGAATTAGCCTTTTCTGCACCAGACACAAGCTATACAGCCGTTACCGCCGCGGATATAATGGGCAAAAACAAGCCCTAAAATTATGCCAAGTTTTTTATTACAGCAGGCCGCCACCTTTAGGCTTGAGGAAATACATCACTACAGCGTCAACAAATGGGGTCGCGAAAAAGCCGATAGCTATATTGAAGGCTTATTTGATGCCTTTGCCAAAATAGCTGAAAAAGCAGTGCTGTCGCGGCCCATACCCGCTGAGTTTGGCATTGTAGGTTTTTATTTCAAATATCAAAAACATTTTGTTTATTGGAAATACCTAAGTAATGGTGAGGTAGGTATCGTCACTATCTTGCATGAGAGAATGCATCAGATTAAGCATTTCGAAGAGGTGG
>CAYTAM010000123.1:0-2607 GCA_964435685.1 uncultured Methylophaga sp.
GCTGGAATTAACCGAGGTTTGTTTGAAATGGAAATTATACCTGTCATTGATATTATGGGGGGAAAGGTTGTGCGAGCCAACAGCGGTAATCGTGAACATTACCCATTATTACAGTCGCAATTAACAAACAGTTGTGATCCTAAACAGCTTATTAGCGATCTACTTGAGTGGTATCCGTTTACAAAAATTTATATTGCCGACTTGGATGCAATAGCTAATCAAAGAAGAAACCATGCTTTATATAAAAGCATCACTCAAAAATTCCCCGAAGTAATTTTCTGGCTTGATGCTGGCATTAGAACACAGCAGTGTTGGCAACAGTTCGGAACTTACTTAACAATTATGCCCGTAATAGGCAGTGAAACATTGCTTGATAGTGAATGCTTACTTAATGATAAAGTTAGAGAAGGCAGTGTGTTGTCATTAGACTTTAAAAAAGGTATCTTTTTGGGACAAGCACAGCTATTGAAACAAACGGATTTATGGACAGCACAAGTAATCATGATGGATCTGGATAATGTAGGTGGAAAATCTGGATCTGATCTGAACAGGATCTTAGCACTTAAACAGAGGTCGTTACATAGCCAACTCATTGCTGCTGGTGGAATAAAAGATAAGCGGGATTTAATGAGACTAGAAAATAACGGAATAAAACATGCTTTAGTAGCGAGCGCACTGCATGACGGAACACTCAGCAACAGTGAGATTGAACAGATAAGATGATCTTGCTCCTTTTCAAAAGGAGCAGGATCACACTTTAAACAGGCTTAGTTTGCAGCGAAAGGATGTTCACTAGCTTTATATTGCGCCACAACGTCAGCTGCGCTTGGCTCACGAGCTACAGCACGCTTGATTGATTCTTTAACTGCACGGTAGTTCCAATCTTGGATTTTTTGATCGCTATCCGCAGTGGGAGAGATGAAAACACCCACACAGATGAAGCAATCATCCGCTTCAGCCATTGGGATTGTGCCATCTTCAACACATTCAGCAACAGCCATAGCCACGCCACGTTGTGCCGGACCAAACATTTGAACTGCTTGCTTCATGTTTTTGATAGTAACTTTGTTAAACATTACTGTCGCTGGTTTAACCATTAAGTTAGGTGCAACAAGGGCTAATAAGCCGTTAACACCTTCTTTTTGGTCTGTCATAGTGCGACAAAATGCATCTTCTGCTGCACTACCACGAGGGCCCATAAGTAAATCAATATGAGCAACGTTGTCTAGGTCACCATCTTCAATTACTAAAGACTCACCCACTAATACGCGATCGATAACTGGCATAGTATTTATTCCTGTTCCAAAAATATTATTAAAAAAACTCAAATTTTCCTCCCCTTTACATTAAGGAAAGCGTATACGTATTCAAGGAACGTATGACCTGTTTAGCACATTTAGCATTAAGGCACTAAAATTCTACTTTGGGATAATCGTTGCTGAAAGGCATAGACTAGCAATGTTGCTGCGGTCAAATCTGCAGTAGTGCCAGGGTTTAGCTTTTCTTTCTTTAATTCATTGTCCCATTTAATAACTTCAAACTGGTTATCGCTCAAACTATTGTTTTCTTTAATTTTTTCAAGTAAAGAATGAGCACCAGTAGATACTTTTTCTGCAACCACCTGACCAAGCTTCCGGCTAATTAACGTGTCAGGTATCTTCGATAGGGTAATAAGATACGCGAAAGTGGTTGCCCATTCAACTGTTTCCCCACAATTTATTGCTTTTGTCAAATTGACTAATCCGATACACCATATTGCATCATAATTATCGGCATATTGTCTGGCGATTGTGTCACGTTTCTCGGCGATTTTCATGGCCTGTTTTAAAGTGATGGTCGGCTGCTGATTGATGTCCTGATTAGCCACTTTCCCCATGCCACCTGCCTCAGCTAAGCGAATCGCTTGATAGCATTTGTCAGCATCATCAATAGTGAGGTTTTCTAAAACCTGTGAGAGACTATCATGCAGTTGATCAAATGTTTGGCATTGGTGCATTGCCTTGCAAAGTGGTGCAAATAACAAGACGATGCCAAGATTGGTATTACAGTCCACAAGCTGACGTGTTGCGCAAATTGATTGTAAAATAAGTTCGCCTACTGAGAGACTGCTTTGAGCCATAATCGGGGCAATGGCACCAGCACTTTTTATAAAGTCCTCTACCTCCATTTCGTGGTTACCACTAAAGCTATTCACATTGCCCGGTTTTGGCGCAGATACTTCTTGTTGGCATGCCCAAAATACACATTGTTCAATTTGCTTTGCTGTTAGCATGTCATGGTACGCGGGACAGCAATACGATTAGCTAATGCTTGTGCTAAATAGGTGGCAGCATTAATGCCTGTCGCTTGGTATAAACCCTTCCATGCAGGCACGCTATTCACTTCCAATACGGTATAACTGCCATCTTGCTGGCGGATTAAGTCAACGCCAGCATAATCAGCTTGCACTGCTTGAGTAGCTTTAATAGCTAGTTGTTCCATTTCTGGGGTGACGGTGGCAGTAAAACATTCTGCACCTTGAGCAAAGTTAGTGATCCAATGTTGCGAGCGACGTGACATTGCGGCACAGACTTGACCATCAATCACCATCAAACGCCAGTCTTGCCA
>CAYTAM010000123.1:2707-5186 GCA_964435685.1 uncultured Methylophaga sp.
TTGCCAGTGTTCTGGCTGATATGGTTCAATATATTGTTGCATATAAAAAGCATCGCCCACCGCTTGAATAGCATCAAACTGTTCAAGCGTAGCAACCTTTTCAATACCTTTACCCATGCAACCAAATAATGGTTTGATAACTAGCGTCATGCCTTTTTCAAATTGTGCCGTGGCGATATCTCTTGCAAGTTTTGAGTTTTCACACGCCCATGTTTTTGGAGTATTCAAACCTGCCAAATGAAGCCGAAGCGATGTGCGCGCTTTATCAACCGTATGCTCAATAGCACTGGCGGGGTTAAACACAGGCACATTGAGTTCAGCTAAAGTATGCAATACATCCATTCGCAATGTAATTTGTTCAAGACTACCAGGCGCAATACCGCGTACCATTGCTGCATCGGGTAATTGATTTTTAAAGCCTGGAATGGTCATTCCAGTAGGCGAATCAAGATCAATAATACAATCTGCCAAATCAGTTAACACTGCTGTGATACCGAGTAAACGCAGAGCAGATACTAACTGTTCGCTATGCCAGCCGTGAGTATCGTTGAAAATGACTATTTTGAATTTGACTAAATGCACAGAAAATATTTTAAAAGAGGATTATACTGAGAAATCCATAAAATAATTTTCTTCATCTATTTTATAGAAATCAATATCTGATCTTCCATAGGTATGTAAATCATTTAGAGTAACTACCTCACCGTTGGCGACACCTAATCTATGCCTAAAATACTCACCTAATAGGCTATTGTTGTGAGGTGTTTCAATTGCATGCCCTTGAGTATCTTTTTGCGCCCTTGTGCAGATCAATGTTTTTCCATCATCTGTTGATATGGTAAAGTGGGTTGCTCTTATTGGGAAAAAATCACTTTTATATACTTCAGATGGTAGCTGAATATAGGCTTGATTTGGATTTCTATTATATTTGTCTTTGTTCTTTTTTCTATGACCCCAGTTCAAACCAGAACTTGGAGCAACATCGTCTAGTTGCTGACTTATTAATGAAACAGTTACTTTTTCCAGACCAAAAGTTGAATCATATTCAGTACTATCCTCTTTAATAACTTCCTGACTTGGTTGTACAATACGGTTATCGCTATATAGAGCGATCATATCTTCTGCATCTTGATGAGTGCAAAAAATTGAGTCATCTACTAATGATTGATAGTAATCATAGGCTTGAAGTGGGTTGCACTCCGTAGCTACTTCACCTTGGTGTTTGCCAATAAAAGCTTGTTGAGAATAATTTACTGACCCAGCAAACCCTTTCATAGGCTCATTATTACTGAGCCACGAATACACTTTAGAATGAACTGGTGAACGATTAATTAAATAACTGCATTCAAACTTACCCGCTAACTCATGCTCCATTAAGTTTTTAAATCCAAGGTGGTTTGTTTTTGAGAGTCCATCTCTAGCTGTCATTCCAATAATTAAATGAATATTAATATCAGAGCCTTGTTTCTTTAAATTTTCTGCGTGGTGAAATGCCATAGCAGATGAAGCATACCCAGAGACTATATATAAATTATCCGCTGAATCATGAGCTGGTTGCAATAACACTCTTGAAAATAAATTTTCCGTAAATAGCTCCGTACTCATTGCTAATACTCCAAATTAATATTTTTTTCAATTGCTTCATATTCAATTCCAGCAAATGTTTTTAAAACGGCTTCAAAGATTACTTTTACTCCTTTTGGTGGTACAGCCATACCAATTTGCTTTCTAACACTTTCCTTTGAGCCGTGAAAAATAAAATTATCAGGAAAAGTTTGTAATCTTGCTCGCTCCCTATTTGTTAACGCTCTATTTTCTTTCCAATGATACACATGAGTTCCACCTCCTCCACTGCCAGTAACAGTATAAGATGGTTTTTCAGGATGTAACCTTTTATAGATTTGGCTTATTTTAGCCCCTTTTACATTTAACTCTAATCCTTTTGGGAGCGTTGCATTAAATGCATTTTGCCCAGCCTTAATATGCTTTAATCGCTCAATAACTTGTGGTGCATGCTTTGTATGCTCATTATTATGAGCATCACTTAGTATTGGAGGCACTTCAATAGCTGTTTTAGCAGAATTATCTATATTGGAAAATGGCTTGGGAGAGGGGACTTTGAATGTTTTTTCAATATCATTGCGTATTCCGATAATGATAATTCTATGCCTTGCTTGTGGAACACCATACACTTCAAATTTATATAAATGTGGTGTTATTTTATAACCACAACCTTCTAATTCTTTTAGAATTGTTTTAAAGGCATGTCCTTCATTGGAATTTCTTAACCCACCTACATTTTCCGCTAAAAACCACATAGGTTGAAATTTTTGTAATACTTTTACTCCATAACTATACAGTGGTCCGAATGTACCATTTATTCCTTTTTGCTCACCGACCATACTAAAATCATTACATGGAAAACCAAAAGCTAAACCATCAATATTTGATATTCTGTTAAGTTTGTCGAGATCTAAGC
>CAYTAM010000124.1:0-5147 GCA_964435685.1 uncultured Methylophaga sp.
ACCTGCAATCACAACAATATTTTTTTGCTTATTCGTCGGCATAACCGGTTATTTCTAAGCCAAAACCCGATAATCCCGTTAGTTTTGTGGGCGTGCCCAATACCCGCATTTTTTTCACACCTAGATCCGCTAAAATTTGAGCACCGACACCGAAAGTCCTTCGATCCCAACTATTGGTGGGTGTAGCAATGACTTCACCGTGATCTTGCAGTTGATAACGCGCCACTTTAGCTGCTAGCTGTTTGTTTTGGTGTGGCTGGCGCAACACGACTAATACGCCCTTTCCTTCGGCTTGTAGCTGTTGTTTTGCTTGGTATAATGGGTGTTGGCTCGCTTCACGTGTAGTGCCTAATAAATCCGTTAAGGGATCGGCCATATGTACGCGAACTAAGGTTTCTTCGTCACCTACAATTTCACCCACAACTAAGGCTAAATGCACTTGATTATTTACCGTGTCTTCAAAACTATACAGTTCAAAGTCACCTTGTTGTGTGGGTAAATGGCATTGTGACAAACGCTGAACAGTCATCTCATTTTCTAAGCGATAACTGATCAAATCGGCAATGGTACCAATTTTTAAATTATGCGCCTGTGCAAATGCTTCTAAATCAGGACGACGCGCCATACTGCCGTCTTCATTCAGAATTTCAACAATAACTGCGGAAGGATCTTTGCCTGCTAGTTGCGCTAAGTCACACCCTGCCTCTGTATGACCCGCGCGTGTTAATACGCCACCGGGCTGTGCTTTCACGGGGAAGATATGTCCGGGCTGAACAATATCTTCCGGTTGTGCATCAGAATTTACCGCCGCCCGAATTGTTTTTGCTCGATCAGAAGCCGAAATGCCGGTTGTTACACCTCGCGCTGCTTCAATAGACACCGTAAAGTTAGTTTCATAGCTCGCTTGATTATCTAATACCATTAGCGGCAGACGAAGTTGGCAACAACGTTGTTCTGTCAAGGTCAGGCAAATTAAACCTCGTGCATAACGTGCCATAAAATTAATCGCTTGTGCGGTTACCATTTCTGCTGCCATAATGAGATCTCCTTCATTCTCACGATCTTCATCATCCATAATAATGACCATTTTTGCTTGTTTAAGATCAGCTACAATCTCAGACGTGGTGTTTAGTTTCATTGAATAAATCCATTGTTTAGCAAAGTTTCACGGGTGATACCCGTTGCTTGATGAGGCAATAAACGTTCTAAATAACGCGCAATTAAATCGACTTCAAGATTGACCTGTGTGCCTATTCTATAATTGTGCATAATTGTGTGCTGCAAGGTATGAGGAATAATATTCACTTCAAACCAGTTGATCGGATCCCCGCCTGCGTGGGGATGACGATTTAGATTATTCACTGTTAAACTGGTGCCATCAATACAGATTGAACCTTTCTCAGCAATATAACGATCAAGCTCCGCCGGCACTTCAACACGAAATATAACTGAGCGCGCTGATTGTTGGCGAGCAACCACCTTGCCTAAGCCATCTACATGTCCACTGACAAAATGTCCACCTAAACGGTCGCCCACAGCCAAGGATTTTTCAAGATTTACCTGCGAACCTGCGGATAAGCTGCCAAGGCTGGTACAATCTAATGTTTCTCGTGACACATCAAAACTGATCTTAGCATTATCCATCGCAACAACTGTCAAGCACACACCATTATTAGCAATGCTATCACCTAGGCTAATATCCGTTAAATCTAAATCAGCCGATGTTATTTGTAGACGAATATCACCGCCTTTAGCTTGTAGCGATTCGACTTTACCAATAGCAGCAATAATTCCTGTAAACATGTCTATCCTGCCTTAGTGTAATTAGGTGTGACGGTGATACGCCAGTCTTTACCAACAGCGCGTATATCGCTAATATTTAAGTCTATATTTTGTGCCATTGTTTGTAACGCTGGTAAATGAAACAAGCCTTTAGCTGAATCTCCCATTATTTTGGCAGCCATATAAATAATTATCTCATCAATTAAACCAGCACTGAGTAATGCACCGTTTAATGTTGATCCTGCTTCTACCATTATTTCGTTAATCTCACGTTTTGCCAGTGCTGTCATCATTGCCGTTAAATCAACTTGCCCTTTTTTTTCCGGAACTGTTAACACATCTAGCCGATTTCCTCGCTGTCTATTTTCTGTGGTAACGGCTAATATTTCATAAGGATCATCAAATAAATGAGCATGCTCAGGAATATCCGAATGACTCGCAACGACTATTCTTAAAGGCTGCCTCACGGCTTGATCTTCAGGATACCAGTTACTTTCTGGGCGCACAGTTAAACAAGGATCATCCGCTAATATCGTACCCATTCCTGTCATAATAGCCGAACTTTGCGCACGTAGTTTTTGCACATCTTGCCGTGCTGCTGCTGCGGTGACCCACTTACTTTCACCCGAAGCCATGGCTGTTCGTCCATCAAGGCTCATGGCTATTTTACTGCGCACATAAGGTTTGCCCGTACGCATTCGCTTGCAAAAACCACGATTTAATTGCTCTGCGTCATTTTCTAATATACCGATAACAACTTCAATTCCCGCTGCCTCTAACTTAGCAATGCCCTTACCCGCTACCAGTGGATTAGGATCTTTCATCGCAATATAAACACGTTGGATACCCGCTCGAATTAACGCATCAGCACAAGGTGGTGTTTTACCCGTATGGCTACAGGGTTCGAGTGTTATATAACACGCCGCATTTTGTGAATATTCACCAGCATCATTGAGTGCATTAACCTCAGCATGCGCCTCACCAGCACGTTGATGCCAGCCTTCTCCAATAATTTGATGATCTTTTACAATAACACAGCCTACCCGAGGGTTAGGATCCGTTGTGAAAAGCCCACGCTCTGCTAATCGTATTGCACGCGCCATATACTGTTCATGCAAAGGCATTATTTATGGCGTTGCTGACAACGCGGACAACTATGTTCCGATCCTTGTTGAATCCAACCTTCTTTTAAAGCCTCTTCTAACGAGCCTTCAAACCATGCTCTATCATCGGTTAAACGGCGACCTTTGGTATCGCCACGTTGCACACTTCTAGTTTGTTCAATATTACGAACACCTTGTTGGTTGCAACTATCACAAAAAATAATTACTCGCAGCATTGTTTAATCCTCACTGTTATCATGTTGCTGTTTTGTTCTGTTTTCCATGCCTTCAATCACTTCTCTAAATGCATTAACATCTTGAAAGCTACGGTAAACAGAGGCAAAACGTATATACGCAACTTCGTCTAATTCGCGCAAGGCATCCATCACCCAGTCACCCACTAAACGACTTTCTACTTCACGCTCACCGGTGGCAATGAGCTGTCTGATTATGCCTTTTATCGCTGCATCAATGGCATCAATACTTACTGGGCGTTTTTCTAATGCCTTTAAAAACCCAGCGCGTAATTTGTTTTCATCAAATATGGCACGTGACTTATCACTTTTGATTAACCTAGGAAGTGATAGTTCTGCTGTTTCATAGGTGGTAAAGCGTTCACTGCATTCCATACAACTACGTCGTCGCCTAATTGCATCGCCTTCGGTTGAAAGGCGCGAGTCAATTACTTTGGAATCATCCGCACCGCAAAATGGACAACGCATATTTAATCTTCCTGGCTGTTTTTAAAAATAGTGATTTTTTCGTGAGTGCAAGGAAGTTTCGCACGCAGAATCGCAGTGTATGTATGAATACATGAGGATTCGAGTACGGAACTGACACGGCAATCGCGGAAAAAGTGCATTTTTAGAAATACCCTTAGCTATAGACTGGTAATGACTGACAAACAGCTAAGGCTTTTGCTTTAACGTCTGCAATGACTGTCGCATCACCACGACTATCAATCACATCACACATCCACGTTGCCAGTTCTTTACACTGTTGCTCTTTAAAACCACGGGTTGTCACAGCGGGGGTACCAACACGAATACCCGATGTTACAAAAGGTGATTGCGGATCATTAGGCACTGAGTTTTTATTGATTGTAATATTTGAATCACCTAACCAAGCATCGACTTCTTTTCCTGTTAAACCAGCTTCGATAAAGCTCACTAAAAACAAATGATCATCGGTGCCTTTTGAAACTACATCATAGCCCCGAGCCATAAACACTTCAGCCATTACCCGTGCGTTTTTAATTACCTGTTGTTGATAGCTTTTAAACTCTGGCAACATAGCTTCTTTAAAGGCAACCGCTTTAGCAGCAATCACATGCATCAATGGGCCACCTTGAAACCCCGGAAAAACTGCCGAGTTTAGTTTCTTCTCAATTTCAGCATTGGCTTTAGCTAAAATCAATCCACCACGTGGCCCACGTAATGTTTTATGTGTTGTCGTCGTTGTTACATCTGCAATTTGAACAGGGTTAGGATATTCATCTACAGCAACCAAACCCGCCACATGTGCCATATCTACCAATAAATAAGCGCCAATTGAATCTGCAATATCACGAAAACGCTGCCAATCAACAATACGAGAATAAGCAGAAAAGCCCGCTACCACCATTTTAGGTTTATGTTGTTGCGCTAAACGTGCCACTTCATCGTAATCAATTTCACCTGTTTCAGGGTTTAAACCGTATGAGACAGAATTATAAATTTTGCCGGATGCACTGACTTTTGAACCATGCGTTAAATGACCGCCATGCGCCAAACTCATCCCCAAAAGTGTGTCACCTGGTTGTAATAACGCTAAATAAACCGCGGCATTGGCTTGTGAACCAGAATGCGGTTGTACATTGGCATAATCTGCGCCGAATAATGCTTTAGCACGATCAATCGCTAATTGCTCAGCCTGATCAACATATTCACAACCGCCGTAATAACGCTTGCCAGGATAACCTTCGGCATATTTATTGGTTAAAGAAGAGCCTTGAGCCTCCATTACACGTGGGCTACAGTAGTTTTCAGATGCAATTAACTCAATATGATCTTGTTGACGTTGATTTTCAGCTTCAATCGCTTGAAATATTTCATCATCAAAGCCTGCAATGGTCATGTTTTTTTTGTACACGGTTATCCCCTCCCCTGTTACTGCATTAAAATATTCCGCCTATTCTACATTACCCTGTACTATGCTTCTACTACTTGCATGCGTCCAATTACATATGGGCATTTTCCCTTGAGCATAATGCGGTCTATCTTA
>CAYTAM010000125.1:0-5147 GCA_964435685.1 uncultured Methylophaga sp.
CTAGTTGAACAATTTGCAGTTCTAATTGTGCTAATGCTTGGTTAATAACAGTAAGATCCTGTTCTAGCTCTGTAATAAAGTGCCGCTGCTCTGTTATAGTTTCAGTTTGAGTTTGTTGGTGACCGGCGAATACACCGAGTGAACCACCAATAATGGCACCAAAGGGACCCGCAACAAGTGAGCCAGCAATCAAACCAATACTGCCCGCTGTTGCTTCATAGTGAGTGGTGTTTTGGGTTTCTGGTTGATAAACTGGGTTTGCCATAATGGTAGGGCTGGCAAGTAAAAGTAAGCTATATAATAGTGTTTTAGTGTGCATGATACAATCCTGTTGTTATTAATGGCTCAGCGGGTCATCCATGACATGAATAGAGGAAAGTAGTAAGTCCATTTCTGCGCCGAGTAAGCACTATTTAACACTAGTGAAATGGCAACAAAATGTCGTAACCTTGGCGATACGGCGATCAAATTAGGCAAAAATATGGCAATGGGAGAAGATGATGGCGCGTAGGATCGCAATTGTTGAAGATGAAGCTGATATTCGAGATAATTATGCCGAGGCGTTAAGACGACAAGGTTATGAAGTAACAACATATGCCAATAGGCAATCAGCTTATCAAGCCTTTCAGCAACGCTTACCAGAGTTAGCTATTATTGACATCGGGCTGAATGATGAGCCTGAAGGTGGCTTTGATTTATGTCGTGATCTGCGGGCAATGTCTGCAACTTTACCGATTATTTTTTTAACAGCCCGTGACAATGAACTTGATACGGTATCGGGGTTTCGACTGGGTGCTGATGATTATTTAACCAAAGATATTGGTTTATCGCACTTGCAAGCGCGGATTGCGGCATTATTTCGGCGTTTAGAGTTAATGAAAACACCGGCGCTAGCGGAAGATTTAATTACTCAAGGTGACTTGGTTTTAGATGCCGACAGAATGACAGTAACATTTGCTAATAAAGTGGTTGCCTTAACAGTGACAGAATTTTGGCTAGTACATGCTTTAGTACGTTTTGTCGGTCATGTTAAAACACGTGAGCAGTTAATGCAGGCCGCTAATATTTATGTAGATGAAGATACCATTAGCTCGCACATAAAACGGATCCGTAAAAAATTTCAGCTGGTTGATACTGATTTTGCAGCTATTGAAACCGTTTATGGGCTAGGATACCGCTGGATTGATCAAGCTAAATAACATTGTATAATGAGATTTTTGCCGACGATAAAATTAAAGTTACGCAGTAAGCTATTGCTGGTTTCGTTAGTTTTGTTACTGCTGCCTTGGTTAGGTGTACGTTATATTCAGGCAATGGAAGGCTTATTACAGCAGCAGCAAGCGCAAGCAATGGCAACTATAGCTAAAGCCAGTGCTATATTAGTGGCACAAAACCCCGATGCATTACTTGAACGTATTATGCTTTTAGAGCATAAGCCGCGATCGAAAAAAATAGCTGTGTCGACACTGGCTGAACCGATTATTATTGACGGCTACCAAAAGGAGTGGTCAGAGCTACGCGGCTTACTGCAAACATTTCCACCTACTAATCAACTATCATATGGTAATAAAATTGACCCACAAGATATAACAGCACGTTATCTATGGGTAAAGCAACAGCGTTCGTTAATGCTATTGTTAGATGTTGTTGATGATTCGATAGTATTTCGAAACCCGCGGGTACAAAATCGCCATGGTGGTGATGCTATTGTTTTAGCTGTGGTCGATAATAAACAGCGCGTTCGGCGCTATTTGCTATCAGCGAGTGCACTGGGTCAAATTAATGCATTTGAATATATAGGCAGTTATTTAGATCCTGTTGTTATTGGTCGCCAAAATGCGATTAAAGCAGCATGGCAGTTATCGCCATTTGGTTATCGCTTAGAGCTTATATTGCCAGAAGCAATGATTGATTATTCAATTGCTATAGCGGTGCTTGATGTTGATCAAGATGAAATAACACCGCAAGTAATCGGTATAGGTGATGTGCGTGATCGTGCGCTGTTTGCTGACTTATTATTGCCTTCGACACAGTTAGCAACAGTTTTGGCAGAGATGGCAGCGGATGGTGTAAGGCTTTGGTTGGTCGATAGTAATTCTACCTTGATTGCCAGTGCCGGGGAAGGCGAGATATTTGTTGCTGAACAAGCGTTAAATTCATGGGCGGATCTGTTTTTTGGTTTATTCTTAGAACACGCTGTTTCAGATGATGAGTCATTGCAATATGAGCAAGCAGTTTTTGCAGGGAGCGCAGTACAAGCTGCTTTAAAAGGTCAGCCACAAACTGAACGTCGTCAACTAACAGGGAATGATCAGACCGTTATTGTGGCTGCACAGCCTGTTTTCTTAGATGGGACAAATATAGGTGTTGTAGTTGCTGAAAAAAACACCAATGCAATTATGGGTTTGCAAAACCAGGCGGTCAAAAAGTTGCTAAGCTCAACTTTATGGCTGTTGGCAATAGCCATTATTATCCTTATTGGTTTTGCTAGTAGTCTTTCTTTTAGGATCAGACGACTAAACCGTGATGTTTCGGCAGTGGTTAGCGGTGATGGTCGTGTGTCAGGCGTGTTAGCACCACGTGTTGAATATGATGAAATCGGTGAGTTACGCCAAGGATTCGAACAACTCTTTGAACGTTTAGGCCTATATACCCACTATCTTGAGGCCTTGTCATCGCGATTGACACATGAATTACGCACTCCAATAGCGGTGATTAGAACATCTTTAGAACATTTGGAGCAATCACCTGAGAATAGTCAAATCTATATTGATCGAGCACGATCAGGCAGTGAACGCCTCAATAATATTATTGCCAGAATGAGTGAGACCAGCAGGCTAGAGCAAACGGTGAATAATATAGCGTTTGAACAGTTTAGCTTAAGCATCCTATTAAGTGAAATTGTACCAGTATATCGTGATCTTTATACGCAGGTATTATTTGAATTAAAACTACCAGAAGCGAACATTATGGTTAACGGTTGTCAGGAGTTAATTGTGCAAATGTTAGATAAATTAATTGCAAATGCAGTTGATTTTCATCAAGGTGAAACGGCAATAGTAATAAGCCTTGAAAAGCAAGATAACGCAAACCTAGCGATGCTTACAATAAAAAACTCAGGCCCTCAACTACCCAAGAATATGGAGCAACAACTGTTCCAAGCTATGGTGTCGGTCCGTGAGGCCGTTACACAATCAGCTGTGCCGCATTTAGGCTTAGGTTTATATATTGTCAAACTCATTGTACAACAACATGGTGGTCAAGTTACGGCACAAAACTGGCAACATGGTGTAGAGTTTCAGGTAACATTGCCGATAACATAATCATAAGGGCGGATTATGGAGTGCTGTTGGCATGAATGTTTTACGAGCAATTTATCTTTTAGTTTTAGCAAATACAATATTGTTGTTGCCCATAGCCGCGGCTGATGTCCCGTTGCCACCGATCCCGATTGAACCTATCTATTTTGAACCGCCCATTGTGGAAGCGACAGTAGCAGAAAAACAGTTAAGTTGTATTGAGCTGGACACTGCTATTCGATATTTACACCCTTATCGCTATAGTTACAAAGATAAATTTTATGAAGATCCTACTAATACTATGGCTGTAACTCTGATTGTTGCCGACTCAGTGCCAATAGTAGGTGGTTTACTTGGTTTAGGGTATTTAACGTACTCGGCGCTGGTTGAAGAAAAAGAAAATAGACGGATGTTAAATGTTGAACAGCAAATAAGTATGTTGCAACAGCTCAAAGCAGAATCACATTGTTTTGAGTAAACTATCATTAAAATAATAATTATTAAGAGTTGGGTTGTGAGCTAGGTCTAAAAACCAATTTAATTATTTGCGGTTTCTCCTTCAAATAATGTACTATCAAACTATTAAGAACTGTAGGAGGTGTTAAGCAATGACAACTATGGATATTAAAACAAAATGGTATGAGGCAAATCTAAAAACAGCGCGAGAAAGTCGGAAAAAATGGTATAAAGCCAATGAAGGATCAAGTCCGTCATCTCAGAACCATTGGTATGAAGCTAATATAAATTTTGATCCTCAGATGGCTACCAAGAGAAAATGGTATAGAGCCAATCTAAAAATAGCGCGGGAAAGCCAACAAAAGTGGTATGAAGCAAATCAACGGAAAGAAGAAAATTCTCATCGGCCTTGGTATAAATCCAATATCCATACCGATCCGCATATAGATCAAAAGAAAAAGTGGTATAAGGCTAACCTTGAAATTGCCCGCGAAAGCAGGAGCAATAAAAAGTGGTATGAAGCCAATGTACACGTTGATCAATATACGGATGCTAAATGGAAGTGGTATCAAGCCAACTTAGCACTTACGCGTAACAAAGTAAGCAAGAAAAAATGGTATAAAGCTAATCTTGAAACGGCACGCCAAGGTCAAAAGAAACGGTATGAAAGTAATAACTAGTGGAGATTAAATGCCTCACTGTGGGGGCATTTCAGGTTAATACCTATTTAATTAAAGATGTGGCAACAGGTGCTTGTGCTATTATCGATACGGGTGAAAATGATGATTTAGTTGAGTGCTTGCAGGCGCTACAACCAAAGCCAGATATCCAGATGATTTTGCTTACCCATGCGCATTTAGATCATGCAGGATCGTTAGTCAGCTTGCAGCAGGTTTTTGATGTGCCTACCTATTTACCAAGATTAGAGTTACCGTTATTTGAGACGCTGCCAGAGCAGGGCACATGGTTCGGTGCGCCTCATATGAACCGTCCTTGCGGTCGTATTGATCACTTGGTTGATGACGGTGATGTGATTGAGCTAGGGCAAACAGCACTGCATTTTATTTCAACGCCGGGTCATACACCAGGGCAGGGCTGTTATTATAATGATACTGATATTTTTGTTGGTGATACATTGTTTGCAGGCAGTGTAGGTAGAACAGATCTGCCGATGGGCGATCCAGAATTAGCGCAAAAAAGTTTAGCAAAGTTAATGGAGTTAGCTGGGCAGCTACGTGTACATAGTGGTCATGGTCCTGTTACAACATTGGCACAAGAACGAAGTAACAACCCTTTTTTACAGTTTTTAAGCTAAGGCGTAGTTTCTAAAGGGCATCTCTAAAGTAACTTCGTGGAAAATGTCGACGCTTTTAGCAAGCCTAAAATAATTGG
>CAYTAM010000126.1:0-5128 GCA_964435685.1 uncultured Methylophaga sp.
AGTATTGTTTGGTTATTGTGTTTTGTATATTGGAAGAATCCGTCTACTCGACCACGATACTTAATTATGTTACACTAACCCAATCCCAAGCGTTATTAGATGAAGATATTGAGCCCATTTGAATTGGGTCGTCCTTTTGCCATTAACTCAGTTTGTTATTATGGCGGAGCGGGTGCTTGGCTGAGATTCGAAGAAACAAAATCTGGAGCCTAAAAGAAGTGATAATTAAGTATCGTGTCCCCAAAACTGCAAAACTGGTTAGAAGATAATGGTGAGTTTCTTCTATGTGCGGAGGATAAAATGGGGCTTGGCTTGATAAATATGAAATCTCGCGCTCAAGAACTAGGCGCAGAACTAGAGATTAGCCGGAGTGATTTGGGTGGCTGTCGAATTACTATCGCTATTCCACTGACTACCGTGGTTTAACCGTTAATATTTGACCTTGATCAGTGGCAATATAAAGCCAGCCTTCAGGGCTTTCAATCACGTTTCGTATACGCGAATTTAAAGAAGTTAAATGTCTTGATTCAACGATATCACCGTCTTTATTAATACTAATTCGGTTAAGGTGTTGCAAGTTCAAAGCACCACTGAGAAAGTCATCTTGCCAGTCCGGAAATGCTTTGCCAGAATATTGAATAAGACCACTAGTGGCGATAGAGGGGGTATAAACTTTGATTGCCGCTTCAATATCAGCACGTTCTGTACCTTCTCCTACGGCAACAGACCCCCAATATTCTTTGCCATGAGAGATAACAGGCCAACCATAGTTTTTACCGGCTTTAATTAAATTTATTTCATCGCCACCTCGTGGGCCGTGCTCACTTCCCCAGAGCTGTTTCGTTGTTTGATTAAAAAATAACCCTTGTGGATTGCGGTGCCCATAGCTCCATATTTCGTTTAAGGCATTACGGTCATTTACAAATGGATTATCTTCAGGAATACTGCCATCGAGTTTTAACCGAATTATGGTGCCGATATGATTTGAGTTATTTTGAGCGTCAGCACGAACACCGCGATCACCAATTGAAAGAAAGAGATGACCGTGATTATCAAATACTATACGCCCACCAAAATGGGTACTCTTTGTTGTTGTTGATTGTGTTACTAGCAAATCTTGCCAATCGGTTAAAGCCCTGCCGTTTAGTTTGGCGCGAGCAAGGGTGGTTGCAGCTTGACCATCAATGTCTTTGGCATAGCTAAAGTAAATCCATGATGATGTTTTATAATCAGGTGGCAGTACAACATCAAACAAGCCACCTTGCCCTTGGGCTTTAACGGCAGGTAGACCTGATATTTCGACTAATTCTTTAGTTGTTAAATTAAGCAAGGATAATTCGCCATGGCGCTGTGTGATCAGCATGGTATTATCAGGCATTAAGGCCATGCCCCACGGTACACCTAAGCCGCTTGCTATTACCTCTATGTTTAGGTCTTGGTCTTCGATGCTAAACACAGACTGAGAAAAGCTCAGAAAAATAATAACTAACAATAACCGTGCTTTAAATATGAAAAGGCCTTTCATGGGTATTCTCCTAAATGTTTAGCTCCCCCCAGCCTATGTATAGGCTAATTAATCTCGGACGCAAAATAAGATTTTTCTTCAGCAATAGCGGCAACCAAACCACGATTGAATGAACGGGGTCTCTGATTAATTATAATACCCCATCAAGTAGTTTGGGTATATAGCCGTGATCATTCAATGTGTAAATTTTAGACCAAAAGATAGAAAGCCAGTACTGCGTTACAATGCTTGATAAGGACTAGTCATTACCTGCACATTGCGCCTTGCCCTGACTTCCTATTTTTGCCCTAAATCTTCACACATTGAATGATCACGGGTATATACCCGATGGCTGGAACCTATTCTGACTTTTAGCCTTCTAAAATATGCTCCATTGGTACGTCATCCTAGGAGCTTCCCCTCGCTACGATTTCTATTCTCGGACAAGCTCCTAGAGGAGTATGGGAAGTCTACAACATCACCCAAATTAAAAAATAAAGTGTTATAATAATAAGCTTAAATACTAATCGTTACACTATTCCAAAACAGATGATTTAGGAGAAGAAATGAAAAAGCTTACTTTGGTACTAATAGTACTTTTAATGGGCGTAGCTGCCTGCGATCGTGACGCAGTAAATCAAGCAGGTGAAGAGGTGACACCCGGCATTGAACCTATTGAAAGCACTGCTTTAGAGGCAGCAACAGAAGAAGAGGTAATATCAGAGGTCGATGAATCACTCATCACACCAGATGATCTTTCAGAAGAGGCACAAGATATGATGTATCGAATGCTGTTTGATTACAACAAATGCATGCTTACAACTCGTCTAGAGGCTGCTCAACAACGCCAGCAAATTCGAGAATCAGCAAATGCTATTTTGGCTTTGTGTGAACCATATATGGAGTCTTTAAAAGCACATCTTTTAGCACATAATGTGAATAAACCCCTTGTGATCGGCTTGACGAAAAAATCACGATCTAAGGCAGCACGTCAATTGATGACTCAAGGTATGAATCCATTGGCGGCACAAGCGAGCGTGGTTATAAATACGGAGAACATGGAAGCCGAAGAAGAGTAACGATGCGTATTTTTTATAGCTTAGGTTGAAGTACATCAATACCTTGCGTACGGAGTAGGGTTATTAGTTGAATTAGCGGTAAACCAATAAGTGTATTGGGATCATCGCCCTTTAACTTTGAAAATAGGCTGATACCAAAACCTTCTGATTTAAAGCTTCCGGCACATTGGTAGGGTTGTTCTTGTTGTAAGTAAAAGTCAATTTGTGCAAGTGTTAATGTTTTAAAGCTGACTTCGAACGGCTCAACCAAAGACTGCATAACGCCTGTTTTACTATTTAATAGTGCCAGTCCAGTTAAAAATCGCACTGTTTTCCCAGATGCAGCTTGTAGTTGTTTAATGGCATTTTGATGATTTCCCGGTTTGCCTATAATTTTGCCATCAAGCACTGCCACTTGATCTGAACCAATAATTAATGCGTTGGGGTGTTCGGTGGCAATAGCCCGCGTTTTTTGCTCAGATAAGCGTAATACTAACTGCTTGGCGTGTTCATTATCTAATGCTTGCTCGTCAATATCAGGTGATACTGCAAGGAAAGGCAAGCCTAGTTTTTCTAATAATTGCGCTCTAAAAGGCGAGCTTGAACCTAAAATGAGCTGTTGCATTAGGTGATAACCGTGGGTGATGCACGACCTGTACGTAAGGTGATTTCGGCAAGTTCATCAACGGTGCTGATAAGCGATTGTAGTGCAGCTTGTGTTTGCTGATTTAATTTGTCAGCATCTCGTTCATACGATTCGATATAGACACGTAGTGTTGCACCCTCTGTCCCTGTACCCGATAATCGTAAAATAATACGTGCACCATCTTCAAAACCAATGCGAAGCCCTTGATTAGTAGAGATGCTACCATCCACAGGATCGGTATAGCTGAAGTTATCTGCATATTGCACTGTCCTTCCCGCTAAAACTTGCCCAAGCAAACCAGAAAGTTTAGCTTCAAAATCAGCCATTAATTGCTGAGCAACCTCAGATGGAATCGCCTCATAGTCATGGCGTGTATAGTAATTGCGCCCATACTCTTGCCAGTGTTGATTAACAATATCAGCAACAGACTGCTTACGTTCAGCAAGGATATTAAGCCAGAATAATACTGCCCACAGACCATCTTTCTCACGAATATGATTAGAACCACTACCAAAGCTTTCTTCACCACATAATGTGGCACGATCAGCATCCAGCAAATTGCCAAAAAACTTCCAACCCGTGGGGGTTTCATAACATTCAATACCTAGTTTTTGTGCTACACGATCAGGGGCTTGGCTGGTTGGCATGGAACGGGCGATACCTGTTAAACCATTTTTATAAGCAGGGATCAAATGTGCATTAGCTGCCATTATCGCTAAACTATCTGAAGGGGTTACAAAAAAGTTATCACCCAGAATCATATTGCGATCACCATCACCATCAGATGCCGCACCTAATGCTGGCGCATTTTCAGAAAACATTTCGGCAACTAATTCTTTAGCATACGTTAAATTGGGATCAGGATGGCCACCACCAAAATCAGCAAGGGGAATACCGTTGATAACTGTCCCAACAGTTGCCCCCAATGTTTGTTCAAGGATTGTCTTGCCATAAGGCCCTGTGATTGCATGCATCGCATCAAACCGCATTTGAAAATCGTCATTCGCAAGCAATGTACTAATAGCGTCAAAATCAAATAAGCTAGCCATTAGCTCAGCATAATCACTAACAGGATCAATAATATCAACCTGCATATTTGCCAAGCTCTGACTACCGATCACATCAAGGGCTATATCAGCAGCATCGACGATTTGATACTGTTTTAGTGTTTGTGTATTAGCAAAAATAGCATCGGTAATATTTTCAGGCGCGGGGCCGCCATTACTGACATTATATTTAATACCAAAGTCTTCAGTTGGACCTGCTGGATTATGGCTGGCTGATAGGATAATGCCACCCAGTGCGCTGTATTTACGGATAATGCAAGAGGCAGCAGGCGTCGATAATAATCCATTTTGGCCTACAATCGCTCTAGAAAAACCATTGGCGGCTGCCATTTTCAAAATGACTTGAACAGCATGTTCATTATAAAACCGCCCATCACCACCGATAACCAGTGTTTTTCCTCTCACAGCATCAAGTGCGTTAAAGGTTGATTGTACAAAGTTTTCTAAATAATGTTGTTGCTGAAAAACCAATACTTTTTTGCGTAAGCCCGATGTGCCTGGTTTTTGATCCTGGAAAGGTGTTGTTGCCACTGTAAGTGCTGTCATTTCGCTACCTGTAACTATAAGATTACTATTATGTTCAATAATAATATACCGATCTGATGACCCGCACTCAACAGCCAGATGTTGTACGCTTAATGCAATGAGCTACTTATGCTTCGGTTTGCACCGCCCTTGTGTTGATTCTAGCTAAGCTTATAGCTTGATTTATCAGTGATTCAGTCAGTATTTTAGCAACGTTACTTGATTTTATCCTTGATGTTGTCGTATCACTAATTAAATTATTAGCGGTACGACATGCGCTACAATCGGCGGATCATCAGTATCGTTTTGGTCACGGCAAGGCTGAAGC
>CAYTAM010000127.1:0-5103 GCA_964435685.1 uncultured Methylophaga sp.
CGGCCACTATTTTAAAAACTGAAACCGACAAACGTTTAGCGGTTGAGTTTAATGCCGACATCACCGGATGGATTGACGATGGCAAAGTGTTTCCCGCATAGGCAGAGGGCATGGCTAATTTTATGACACAGCTTGACGATAGTGACGACTCTAGCTTTGAATTTTCTGCCGGCGAAGGCGACAAAAAACAAACCCTTAAAAAATCACCCCGTCAATGGTTTCAAGATTATATGAAATCGCAAGGCAAGCAGATTGATTTAAGCGAAAGCGATGCAGGTCAAAACAATGAAACGGCCAGCAGTGAGTTTGAAACCAATGGTGCCACTGTTAACGCTGATCGTTTAGAACTTCACAACAAAGCTAACGAATACATGGCGACACATGGCGATGTTGACTATATCCAAGCGGTCAAGATTGTTGAAAAACAACAGGCCTAACTCGAAACCTTTATTAAAAAAATACGACAGGAGGGCATACCATGCCAGCGTCTAAGATCCCATTATTAACCTTATCTATTTTAGCTACTGCCACCATTTTAGAAGAACAAGCCATTGGGCACGATGGTGCGGTCGCCAGCGCGGCCGGAAACATGCTTGGCATTGCGATTAGTGAAGCCCCTTCTGGCACCCAAGTTGGTGTTGACACGCTTGGCACAAGTGTTGCCATTGCCGGTGCCGCGATTGCGGTGGGGGCTGATTTACAAGTTGGCGCTGCCGGCAAGTTAGTCACCCAAACTGCAGGCATTATTGTTGCCCGCGCATTGCAAGCTGCTTCTGCTGACGGCGACAGGCTTGAAGTTTTATTAACGCCGTAACCCATATTACTATTTTATTTACACCTTATATATAGGAGCTACATCATGCCCTCTTCTGCCCAACGTCGAGTGATCGACCCCATTTTAAGCAGTGTTGTTTTAGGTTATAAGCACCCAGAGCACGTAGGTTTAGAGTTATTTCCACGTGTGCCGGTTAACGTTTCTGCTGGCAAGATCATTCAATTTAATAAAGATGCATTTCTGTTGTACAACACTGCTCGCGCACCTGGAGCAGCCACTAAGCGCATTCAATTTGGTTATGCTGCTGGCAATTATGGCTTATCAAATCACGCGCTTGAAGCAGTGGTGCCACGAGAACATATGCGCGATGCTGAAGAAGTGCCCGGCATCGATTTGTCAAGTGGCGCAGTCAATGGTGTGATGCGGATCGAATCATTATCGCTTGAAAAAGAACAGGCAGATTTAGCGCGTGATGCAGCTAAGTATGACGCGAAGCACAAGAACACATTGTCAGGCACTGCTCAGTGGAGCGATTATGCTAACTCTGATCCGATTGCTGACATCATTGCGGCTAAACAAGCAGTACGTTCGTCAACCGGTGTTTACCCTAATGTCATTGAAATCCCTTCATTAGTGCTGGATGTTTTAAAAGAACACCCAAAAATTGTTGAAAAAATTAAATACTCCGAACGCGGCATTGTTACCGCTGATATTTTAGCGGCCGTGTTTGGTATCGCTAAAGTCATTGTGGGTCAAGCTATTGCCTTTGATGATGCCGGTGCATCAATTGATATTTGGGGTAAAGATGTAGTGCTGGCCTACGTGCCATCAATTGTCACTGCTTTAGAGGAGCCTAGTTTTGGCTACACCTACACCATGCTTAACAATCCAATGGTTGAACAGCCCTATTGGGAGCAAAACATTAAGAGCTGGGTATATGGCACGCAGTATGAACGTGCGCCATTGTTAACGGGCATCACTAGCGGTTTCTTGATTCAAAACGCAGTAGCTTAATCCCCTCTACTTAGAATTGCCCAGCGGTTTATACAAACTGCTGGGCACTTAGGAGAACATTCATGAGTAAAACTTATAACGTCAACTCGCCTATTAAACACGACGGCGAAACCTATCACCCAGATACTGAAAACAACACCATCGAATTATCAGCTAAGCAGGCGCAACCATTATTAGATGTCGCTGCCATTAGTGCGATTAAAGGCGCGCAAAAACCCAGCGATAAAGGTGATCAAGATAGCGAACCATCAAACGTAGTGCCCATCAACAATGCACCACCCGAAGATAAAGCGCAGCAGCTTGAAGATATCAAGCGGGCAATTAATGGGTTAGCGGTTGATGATGAAGCCAACTGGACAAAAGACAAAAAAGCCGACACCAAGGTGTTAAGCCAATTATTAGGCTGGAAGGTCACCGCAGCACTACGTGATGAAGCATCCGCACTTGAAGCTGACAAGTAACCAGGAGAGCCATCATGGCAGCTATCACCCCGCATTGATTCTTCAGTAGCGATAAAGGTAATTAAGATGAACAAATATATTAAATGGCTTTTAACCCTGCCTTTTGTATTGCTAGTTGAATTAATAGCAATTATTGTTGCACCGCTGGTGGCGCTGTTTATTACAAAAAGAATGCGCACTGACAGAGTTAAACTTATCGATAAAACTGAGCACCAAACAATGATGCGCGAATACTTAATTGACGCGCTCTATTACTTCCAAACACATGATAACGCCGTGGATGAATATTGGTGGGACGCTTACTTTTTAGATAGCCCATTCTTTAAGAATTTGACACAAGATGACTATGACAGTAAGCCCTATGTACGCTGGATGATGCGGGTGATGTGGCTATGGCGTAATGTGGCTTATGGCTTTAACTATGCGTGGTTTTCATTACCTAATGAAGATCGTATCGAAACGGTTACGGGCGTTAAAGGCAAGCCCGGCTGGAAGCGTATTAGACAAGGTCGGTATAGTTTTCAGTTTCAATACAATTTACCATTGTGGGGTGAGAAGTATATGAGCTTAAACGTGGGATGGAAGAAACACAAAGGCAAAGATAAGATGATTTTTGCTAATAGAATTATTGGGCCGATACGGAAATAATTATGGCGTATTGCACCCAACAAAACATAATCGACCGTTACGGCAATGAAGAACTATTGCTCATTGTTGATCGTGATGATGATGGCGTTTTAGATAGTGCCGTAATCGATTTAGCGATTGCTGATGCGGCGGCTGAAATTGATAGCTATTTAGGCACGGTTTACACATTGCCGCTTAATTCAACACCTGCCGTGCTGACTATTTATGCTTGTGATATTGCACGTTATCGTCTTTATGATGATCGCACTACTGATGAGGTGAGTGCCCGTTATCACCAAGCCATCAAATGGTTAAAAATGGTGGCAGAAGGTAAAGCCACATTAGGCGATACCGGCGGGCAAGATAGCGACGCATCACATGCTACCACGGTTCGACAAGGTGTTAGCAAGCATGATTGGGGTGCTTATTAATCATGGGTCTTCGTCTCAGTTATGACATTAATAGCAAGCCCTTGCATGAGCTATTATCACGCCTTGCCAATGCCGACACCCGCAAGCTGTTTGATACGGTCGGTGGCTATTTAGACATTGAGGTCACGCAACGCTTTAAAGATGGTGTTGATTGGCAAGGCGATGCACTGAAACCGAGCGTTCGCGCTGAAATGGAAGGCGGTAAAACGCTGGTTGATGTTGGTAATTTGCGTGATTCATACACCCATAATGTGTTCTTAGATGGTAAAGGCGTTGAGCATGGCTCAGATATGATTTATGCCGCTATTCACCAATTTGGCGGCAAGGCAGGGCGTAACCATGCTGTTGAAATGCCTATTCGTGCGGTGATGGGTATTAACGCTGATGATGAAGCCGAAATTGACGGCATTGTGGAAGATTTTTATCGGGCGGTGTTGAACTCATGATCATTAAAACAACACAAGCCTTAGTTGATTTAGTTAAAGACAATTTCCCAGCGAGCATCATCAAAACGGTTGATACATTACCTGGTCGATTAGATGAGGCGATGCTGAAACGATTCTTAATCGCCCAGCCTGCTATTTACTTTGCCTTTATTGGCGGCCGTGGCAATGGCCAAAGCCATGATGTGCGCATTGATGCTAAGTTTGTGGCGTATGTGATAACAGGTTTTAATGATAGCCCGCATGTGATTGGCCCCGATGACATTATTAATGTATTAGCCCCGCTTATTCACGGTCACACTATTGATGATGTGGGCACATTGTTATGCACTGGCATCGATAACTTATTCACTATAGGCAAAGACAAAAGCGGCGCGCGCGTGCATGCGGTGACTTTTAGCTTGCCGAACTTCTCATTTGATTACACGCCTGATTATGGCGCGCTCAATGACTTTATACGCTATCACGCAGAACATTCAATGGCGCCGGGTGATGATGAACCCACGGCCATTGACAATCTAACCTTGCCACAATAAGGAATCGAAAAATGAAAGACGACTTAAATACACAATTTTTAAAACCAAGCAATGCAAACGTGCTAGTTCGCAACCCAGAGCGCGGTGGCCATCTTGCCATCGAGGGCGAGCTTGTGCCGAAAAATTCATATTGGCACCGCCGCCTTGCAGATGGTGATGTGGTTGCTGCTAAACCAACTAAGGAGAAAAAATAATGGCGATCGGATTTAACGATATACCCTCAAACCTACGCATTCCCGGCACCTATATCGAGTTTGATAATCGACTAGCCGGTAATGCCTCTATTAATTTCAAAGTGCTGGTATTTGGTCAGCGCTTAACAAGCGGCACCGTAGCTGCAGGTGTGCCAACACGTGTCAACACCGTTGAGCAGGCGGAAGAATTCTTTGGTCGTGGCAGCATGCTGGCTGAACAATTCCGTGCCATTAAAAATGCTGAACAGTTTATGGAAACATGGGCGATTGCATCCGATGAAGCGGGTGCAGGCAGTGCCGCTGCAGGCTCAATAACGGCAACAGGTGCGGCCACTGAAAACGGCACGTTAGCTATTTATATTGCAGGCAAACGTATTCGCGTAGGCGTGACTTCGGGGGATAGTCAAAATGCTATTGCCACCGCCATTGCGGCAGCTATTAATGCCGACACCAGTTTGCCTGTTACAGCAGCTGTAAATGTTGGCACCACTAATCAAGTTGATATCACTTGTCGATGGAAAGGTGAAACCGGCAACGACATTGATGTGCGGATGAATTATTTTGATGAACGCACGCCCAAAGGTGTGGTGATGACGTTTGTTGATATGGCCACTGGTGCTAC
>CAYTAM010000128.1:0-2895 GCA_964435685.1 uncultured Methylophaga sp.
AATAAAAGAACAGTTTTTGTTGGTCACAGTTCATCATCAGTATTTCTGGTTAAGTATCTAGCATTAAAACAAATTCGGGTTAATGCACTTATAACAGTAAGTGGTTTTAATTCATTTGTCTCAGGTATGGATGAGTTCGATAATTTAAATAAGAAGTTATATGTTTCTAAAGATGAGGCTGCTAGTTTTAGCAGTCTCAATATACCGACGATATGTATAATTTCAGAGAATAACCCTTATTTACCTCTTGATCAACTAAACTCATTTGCTAATGAAATTGGTGGGGATCATAAAGGTCGCGCCCTTCATGTGTTTGGCGAATATGCCGCCCTTATCGCCAAGTTGCTTCATGTGTTCAAACACGGTTAGGTTGTCTACATCGGCTTGTGCTTGAGTGAATAAGACAAACATGGTTTCGGGTTCAACGTGGACGAATTTACTCCAACGAAATTTACTTTGTGCTTCGCTATACAGCGGATTCTTTAAGGCGGTGCCACTAAAGTTAGCCTGTTTTTCATCACGCAGTTGGTTTTCATCCAAACGGCGTAAAAACAATAAAAAAGTAAACTGCTCGATAACGGTGAGTGGATTACTGATGCCCCCTGTCCAAAATGTTTCCCAGATTTTATCAACTTGGCTTTTAAGCTCACCTGTGACCATGTGGTTGTTTTCCTTTGGTTAATTACGTGCCGAATTTATTATACGCAACTTCTGACTAAACTAAGTTCTGGGTAACAGAATTTAGAGATGCCCTTTAGCTTAATTACTACTTTTTAATAAAATAGCCATCGTTTCACGTAATGTGTTTACAGCCTTTGTTTTTCCTGAAAACGCTAAGTCTTTCACTATCTCATCCCATGATCGCTGCTGTAGTACAACTTGAACACATAAGCTTTGCTGTTGCTGATTTAGCCGTAAAAATTCTGGGCGACCCACCCGCTGACCTATCCAATGCCATAATGCTACTTGGCTAAATTCATAACCACGTTGACCATAGGCAAAAGCATCGATCTCTTGTTGCTGTTCTGGATTGATAGCTAAGGTGTGTAAATCGATCAACTGAGAAATTTTGATGACATGATCTGCCGTTAACCCGTTAAACTGCTTATGTAATAAGTGCAACCATTGTTGCTGAAAGCGATGTTTAGCTGCTTTCACAATATCATCTCCCTTTTCAGAAACCGCCTGCAACATCATCACAGCATGATTGCCAGTTACATCATCCTTATGAATGCCTAACCGAGCAAATTCAAATGCTGATTTTGACCAAAATGTCATCAAATCATCATCCATAGCAAAACTAGTACCGACAATATCAGCGCCATTTTTCTTTGACTGTTTGATGCAGTAGCGTAATAAAGTTTGACCTAGTTTACGTTGTTGAATTGCAGGGTGGACAGCGATACGCACTATTCGTTGATATTTTAACGATCCCGCTTCAGTCACACCTGCATGAGCTAATAATGACTGTGGTAATAAATGCCCTTTTAACCGTCTCCTGCCTGCATAAACAGACTGAGAAAGTTCACCCTCTAATTCCCCTTCATTGACTAGCCATGCACTGGCAACAATATGCCCTTGATAACGCACTATATAGACAGTAATATCATCACGATCTAGCATCATTTGTAAATCTGATGGTCGTGTTCGGTAGTGTGCCAACACCATTAATCCAAATAACTCTCTCAGACTTTTCTCATCGTTAATGAGTAATTTGCGATCTAATAATTCAATCTGACAGTGTTTAATTTGAGCTGCCTCAATTAAATTATCATCCACTGGAATGGCATCCAATAAAAGTGATTGAAAACTAAATTGTTCAAGCAAATCATCTTCACTCCAACGGATCGGCGTTTGCATCCGATAACTATGCCAGTCAGGTGTTTGTTGATCGAGAACCTTTTGAAAACGAAGCGCAAAGCCTCGCCCAGTACCTTCATAGCCATGTAGCGTAGTTGCAAAAACAAGTCGTGAATACTTTTGTAATAACTTTTCTAGCATGGATGCAGGAATAGCCGCCGCTTCATCTACCAACACTAAATCTGCTTTAAGATCTGATTGGATCAATGCATCAGGGGCAATAAATCGTATTTCAGCTTTATTGAGTGAAATTAAACCTGCTGAAGACTGAGCATTCGTTAGCAATCGGCGAGCGTGTTCAAATACCGTATCAGCAGTAGCAAGGCTAGGTGCCGTGATCAAAATGGTTTGTTTGCCTTCCGCCAATAATTGAGCCGCGGCAATACCTAGTGAGGCAGATTTTCCTCGTCCTCTATTCGCCGACAAAACTAACGGTCGGCGTCTGTGACCATGCACAACCCTTTTGATCGCCTCAACAGCCTTTTGTTGATCCTCTGTTAGATATATACCCAAAACACTTGAAGATGCAGGTTTACACTTTTTCGTCACTCCCGCAGCTTTTAAGCGGGAGTCTAGTGTTACAGTAATAGATCCCCGATAACAGATCTCGGGGATGACGTATAAATTATGCAACCTGAATGATAACGGGTATAGAACATCAGATTGCTGATGCTTTTCAGGCAATGAAAGTTGAGGTAAAAGCTGCCCTTGTTGAACAATCGTAAAATTAGCATTATGCTTATCGAATTCTTTTAGAACACGCTTAAAACGCTGCAACCATAAGCTATGTTGGCTCTTGTCTAGCCATATAATCAGTACACCACCTTGTTTTATTGTGCCAATAATGGCACCTAAACTATCGGGGTTAAAATCGATCAATGCATCAAATATTACTGCATCAAATTCTTTGCCTAAGTATTGCTGGGCCTGTTTTTGGGAGATGGTTACATAATCAGCTGTCGGCTGATTATGTAAAGCAATGATATTGGCAGTATTAAACTGTTCCAGCAATAATGCCGATGATATTTCACACCA
>CAYTAM010000128.1:2995-5068 GCA_964435685.1 uncultured Methylophaga sp.
TTAATAATGCGGTGGCAACTCATGTTGCTGACCCGCTTCTTGGCTTGCCGTCTGCATGGTATTCACTTGCACTTTCATTGTTTCAAGCGCCAATTCTAAATTTGTTATTTGCTGCTGCTGCTGCGTCACAACCTGATTAAGTTGTTCTAACAAGTCTTCTTGAAAAGCCAGCTTCATTTGCAGTTCATCTATCGCATTTTGCATAAATCGCGCTCCTTAATCATCATACGATAAAGTAGGTGAAAGCCAGCGTTCAGCCACATCCATTGTCCAGCCTTTACGCTCAGCATAATCTTCAACTTGGTCTTTAGCAATCTTACCCAAGCCAAAATAACGTGATTCAGGATGTGCATAATAAAAACCACTCACTGCTGCTGTCGGTAACATGGCAAAGCTTTCAGTAATAGTAATACCTGCATTTTTTTCAGGTTCTAATAAATCCCATAATAAGGCTTTTTCTGTATGGTCAGGGCACGCAGGATAGCCCGGTGCGGGGCGAATGCCTTGGTATCTTTCCTTAATTAAATCTTCATTATCTAATTGTTCATCCAAAACGTAGCCCCATAAATCTTTGCGCACTATCTCATGCAAACGTTCTGCAAAGGCTTCTGCCAAGCGATCGGCTAAGGCTTTGATCATAATACTTTGGTAATCATCATGATCATCTTCAAAACGATCTATATGCTCATCAATGCCAATGCCTGTTGTCACCGCAAAGCCGCCAATATAATCGTTTATACCACTGTCTTTAGGTGCAATAAAATCTGCCAGCGCGGCATTGGGGCGACCGGGAGGCAGTTCCCCTTGTTGTCTTAAGCTATGCAAGGTCATTAAGATCTCGCTGCGAGAATTATCGGTATACACTTCAATATCGTCATCGCCCACGCTATTCGCTGGAAATAAGCCCACTACCGCACGCGCTTTTAACAATTTTTGATCAACAATTTTAGCCAACATCGCTTTAGCATCATTAAATAAATTGCTTGCATGCTCGCCCACCACTTCGTCTTCTAAGATCCGAGGATATTTTCCAGCCAATTCCCATGCTCGGAAAAATGGTGTCCAGTCAATACGCTCCACCAAGTCCTGTAGTGGATAATCATCAAACAGCTGAATACCTAGCTTTTTCGGGATAGTTGGACTGTATTCTGACCACGCTATTTTAGTCTTATTAGCTCGGGCGGCGGCAATAGTTAACTGGCGGCGGGTATTCTTGCGCCCTTTATGGCTGATACGTTTCTTGTCGTAATCACTTTTGACTTTAGCCATAAAATCATCACGCAAGTTAGGGCTTAACAAACTTTGTGCCACACCCACTGCACGCGAGGCATCTTTCACATAAATACTACAGCCGTGATAATTATGTTCAATTTTAACGGCGGTATGGATCAACGATGTGGTGGCTCCGCCAATCATTAATGGCAACTCAAACCCCAAGCGTTCCATTTCTTTAGCCACATGCACCATTTCATCTAATGACGGCGTAATTAAACCAGACAGACCGATAATATCGACCTTTTCTTCCTTAGCCTTGGCAAGAATATCAGCACATGACACCATTACGCCCATATCAATGATCTCAAAGTTATTACACTGCAACACTACGCCGACAATATTTTTACCAATATCATGGACATCACCTTTAACAGTGGCCATTAAGATCTTGCCATTATGTGTGCTTTTGTCGCCCTCTTCTTTTTCATCTTCAATAAAGGGCATCAAATAGGCCACCGCTTTTTTCATTACTCGGGCTGATTTGACCACTTGTGGTAAAAACATTTTGCCATCACCGAATAAATCACCGACTACATTCATACCATCCATCAACGCACCTTCGATAACATGGATCGGGCGTTCGGCATTTTGACGACAAAGTTCGGTGTCTTCTTCGATAAAGTCGGTAATTCCTTTAACTAAGGCATGTTCTAAGCGTTTTTCCACTTGCCATGAGCGCCACTCTAAATCCTCTTTAACTTCAACCTTTTTACCATCACCACGGTATTTTTCAGCAATATCTAATAGGCGTTCAGTTGAATCATCACGTCTATTAAGCACCACATCTTCAACACGTTC
>CAYTAM010000129.1:0-5044 GCA_964435685.1 uncultured Methylophaga sp.
TAATCAGGTAAATTTAAGTCCGGACATTTATTATCGAGGGCATATCTATAATTTTAAGAATTATTTTCATCCAATTCTTGTAACCGTGTCAACTTTTCTGCAATCTTAATTTCCAAACCACGATTAACTGGCTGATAATAATTTGTTGGCTGCATATTTTCTGGGAAATAATTTTCCCCGGCAGCATAGGCATCAGGCTCATCATGCGCATAGCGATATTCTTTACCGTAACCCAATTCTTGCATTAGCTTGGTCGGCGCATTGCGTAAGTGAATGGGCACTTCGACTGAACCCTGAGTTTTCACGTCATGCATAGCGGCATTAAAGGCGATATAAACGGCGTTACTCTTTGGTGCACAAGCCAAATACACCACTGCTTGCGCAATGGCTAAATCTCCTTCTGGATGCCCTAGTTTATCGAAACTTTCCCATGCGTCTAATGCAATACGTAATCCACGTGGATCGGCATTACCGATATCTTCGCTTGCCATTCGTACTATTCGGCGCATTAAATAGACAGGGTCGCAACCGCCATCTAACATACGGCAAAGCCAATATAGTGCACCATCTGGTGATGAACCACGTACGGATTTATGAAGAGCTGAGATCTGATCATAAAAAGCTTCACCACCCTTATCAAAACGGCGTAATGTACCCGATAATACTTCGGCTAAGTCATCTTCTCCAACCTGTTTCTGACCTTTACTATCGGCTAGATCAATAGCAATTTCTAATAGGTTTAATACACGCCTGCCATCACCATCCACAGCTTGAGATAGTTGATCTCGTAAATCATCAGCCAATTCAACACCACGGTCAGCCATGCCTAATTTAGCATCATTCATCGCCCGATCTATGATCTGACGTAAGTCTTCATTTCCCAACGATTGCAATACATAGACTCGTGCTCGTGACAACAGCGCATTATTTAATTCAAATGAAGGATTTTCAGTGGTAGCGCCGATAAAGGTAAAGGTACCATCTTCAACATATGGCAAAAAGGCATCTTGTTGTGATTTGTTAAAGCGGTGTACTTCGTCTACAAATAACAGGGTACGACGCCCTTGTTCTTGCTGTAATTGTTGCGCTCTAGCTACGGCAGCACGCACTTCTTTAACGCCTGCTAATACTGCTGAAATTGAGATAAATTCCATATCACAATAACCAGCAATTAGTTTTCCTAGCGTGGTTTTACCCGTACCTGGTGGCCCCCAAAAAATCATAGAATGTGGATGACCAGAAGATATCGCTTGTCTTAAGGGTTTGCCCTCAGCTAATAAGTGCTTTTGACCAATATAATCATCTAACGATGTCGGTCGCATTCGATCCGCTAATGGACGCCCTGCTAAATCATCAATATTTTCAAACAGATCCATAGTTATTAAAACTGCAAATTGAGCATAAAGTTAGGGGGCAACTTATAAGCCAGAATCACCCACCACATCCACACCTTCTGGTGGTATGAAAGTAAATGTATCATCCGCTAATTTAGGATTCTTAACCACGTTGTTAAACACTAATCGCGTTTGTTGATCAAAACTATCTTTTATTATCATTTGGTGCAAGCCTATTTTATCAAATGCTAGCGTGATGGTTTGAAAACTAGAGTCCTCATCTTTAGGCACTAGTTCTACCCAGAATAATCCATCATCCGAAGCAATATTTGTAAGCAGGTAGTTATCTTCTGGTTTGGTATCACCTGACAGTAATGTTGCTGGCGTATCTTCTAACATGTCTATTTGTGAATTGACGGTGACCTGCTCTAAATCCACATCATAAAACCAAATACGTTTGCCATCTGCCACAATATGCTGGGGATAGGGTTGCTGATAATCCCAACGAAACTTGCCTGGACGCTCTAATACAAAGGTACCTTGCGCCACTTCCATCACCTCACCTTGTGGCCCAAATATTGTCTGGGTAAACTCGGCATGAAATGTCTCAACCGTTTGCACAAAGTTGTTGAGCTTGTCTATACCAGATCCAGTTTCCATTGAACAAACCGACCAGCCAGCGGCCATTGAACAAACCGACCAGAGCAGTGCGAGACCAGCAATAAAAGAACGTGTAATCAATTTAGTCATTTAGTTTCTCCTTCTTTTAAATTTTGTCATCCCCGAGATCTTACCCAGTCAAGCTGAGCACAAGCTTATCGGGGATCTGTGAGTAGTTTAAACGGTCTCCATCCTTAGATCCTCGCTAACAACATGCGAGAATGACGGTTCAAATAAGTTCCATAATTACTACGACAACTATTACTGCAAAATTACTGCATTAGTCTCTTGGGGGTGGCGCTAACACTTCCCGACTGCCATTGCCTTGCATAGCCGAAACCACGCCTGCGGCCTCCATTGCTTCAACAATTCTAGCCGCACGGTTATAGCCAATTTTTAAACGTCGTTGCACACCCGAAACAGAGGCACGACGTGATTCTACAACAATTTGTACCGCTTGATCATACAGGGGATCTTGTTCACCATCACTGGCATCAGCTAGCCCTTCACTATCACCTTCTTCAAGGGGTGGCTGAATGATTTCTTCCAGATAATTCGCCTGGGCATTTTTCTTTAAGAAATTAACAACTGCATGTACTTCGCCATCATCAACAAAAGCACCGTGCACTCGCTCTGGCAAGCTTGTTCCCGGTGGCAAGTACAGCATATCACCCTGTCCCAATAATTGCTCGGCACCCATTTGATCTAGAATTGTGCGTGAATCAATCCGCGATGATACCTGGAAGGCAATACGTGTTGGAATATTTGCCTTAATTAAACCGGTGATCACATCCACTGAAGGACGTTGTGTCGCTAAAATTAAATGAATACCCGATGCCCGCGCTTTTTGAGCCAAGCGTGCGATCAACTCTTCTACTTGTTTACCGACCACCATCATCATATCAGCAAGCTCATCGATAACAACAACAATAAAAGGTAATGGTGTGAGTGTTTCTGGCGGCTCGCCATCCACTAAATCTACTGTCGGATCGATAATCGGCTCGCCCCGATCAATCGCCTCTTGCACTTTTTTATTGTATCCGGTGATATTGCGCACGCCCATTGCCGCCATTAATGGATAGCGACGCTCCATTTCAGCCACACACCAACGTAATGCGTTAGCCGCTTCTTTCATATCGGTTACAACAGGTGTCAATAAATGCGGAATATCTTCATACACTGATAATTCCAGCATTTTAGGATCAACCATAATCAAGCGAACTTGCTCTGGTGTCGCCTTATAAAGCAGGCTTAAAATCATTGCATTAATGCCTACAGATTTACCTGATCCTGTTGTACCAGCGACTAATAAATGCGGCATTTTTTCTAAATCAACTGACACCGGACGACCCGCAATATCTTTACCTAATGCCATCATCAATACTGATTTGCTGTTTTCATATTCTGGGCTGCCCAAAATCTCACGTAATCTCACCATATCACGATGAGCATTAGGAATTTCTAAGCCCACTACTGGCTTGCCAGGGATAACCTCAACCACGCGCACACTGCTTACCGATAATGCCCGCGCAAGATCTTTTGCCAAACCAGAAATTCGACTGACTTTTATTCCGGGGGCGGGCTGCAACTCAAATCGTGTGACTACGGGGCCAGGTTGCACTTCAACCACCTGTACTTCCACACCAAAATCTTTTAATTTAAGCTCAACCTGGCGCGATAAAGCTTCTAATACCTCATTACTATAACCACCCATGCTTTGTTGCGGCATATCAAGCAATGCCAGCGGTGGCATACTACCTTCTTCTGCTGTCTCAAATAAGGGAACTTGACGCTCTTTTTCTTCTCGCTTGCTTAGTTTGGCTGTTTCCATAACAGGTTCGATACGTATTTTAGACCGCAATTTTAATTTTTCATTTTGCTCCATAAATACATCTTCTCGGCGCTGTTTAACCTGTTTTACTGCCATATTTTCTTTTAAACCACGGAACCAACTCGCAATAGTATAAAAAATCGTTATAGCCATTGCGCCCAAGCGATCAATGATCATCAACCATGACAAGCCAGTAAATAAAGTGACACCTGTTAATAAGATAGCCAGTAATAATAATGTCGTTCCGGATGTACCAAACACCGAGGTAAAACCACTACCGACCACCTCACCTAGCACACCACCCGCGCCCATCGGCAAATACTGCGCATAATCCATCAAACTTAACGAAGACAAACCACTGGCTGCGGCTAATGCCATCACCAAACCTATCGCTTTAATGATCCAAAAATGAAAGGCATCAGCTGGATCGGCTGTTTTGCCCCAACTAAATAGCATCCAACCACTGAATGCCAACATCAACGGTGACAAATAGGCAGGAAAACCAAAGCCAAAAAGCAAAGCATCGGATAACCACGCGCCCACAATGCCGCCACGATTTTCAATAATGTCATCCATGCCTGTCGTTGACCAACCGGGATCGGTAGGCTGGTATGACCACAGCGCTAGTAACAAATAAGTGGCTAATGCCAAGGATAAAATCAATGCCGCTTCGCGCAAACGAAAACCAATTGCGCCCGATACAACCTGTTGTTTGTCTTTAGAAGCTATACGTGTTGCTTGAGCCAAAGTGATATATCCAATTGTTCCAATAATTTTAGCATGTTATTTTAACACAGCTTTATACGTTTTATGCTTTACCTAATAAGTCATTGTCGATAAGCTGTAGTGAATCCCTTATTTTGGAGTTCAAAATGGCTAATGCTAAACATTGTCGCTTATTAATTTTAGGTTCTGGTCCAGCGGGTTACACTGCCGCTGTTTATGCTGCCCGTGCAGCACTTGATCCCGTGTTAATCACCGGCATTGAACAAGGTGGTCAACTCACCACCACCACCGATGTTGATAACTGGCCGGGCGATGACCAAGGGGTAGAAGGTCCTGAATTAATGCAACGTATGCAGCGTCATGCCGAGCGTTTTGGTACTGATATTATCTTTGATCATATTCATACCACGGATCTAAGCAAACGTCCTTTCACGCTTACGGGTGATGCCGGTACATACACCGCTGATGCATTAATTATCGCAACAGGCGCATC
>CAYTAM010000130.1:0-5038 GCA_964435685.1 uncultured Methylophaga sp.
CTCTGAATCATCTATTTCCAAGTTGTTTGGGTATAAACATCTTCGTCATTTATTTAAACTTCACAAATAATCATACAATCAGGAACATCATATGAAATATGCTTTTATTTTACTTCTCGCAGCATTAAGTATTTTCCTTACTGCCTGTAACGAACAACAATCGGGAAGTGGCATTGCCCAAGCTGTCGATAATAGCAAAAGCTATAACTGGAAAATGGTGACCACTTGGCCCCCTGGCTTCCCTGTTTTGCAAGAAGGTGTTGAACGTTTTGCTGACAACATTAAAATCATGTCAAATGGCCGGCTTACTATTAAAGTGTATGCCGGTGGCGAACTGATCCCTGCCCTGCAAACCTTTGAAGCAGTTTCTCAAGGCATGGTTGAAATGGGTCATGGCAGTGCCTATTACTGGGCAGGAAAAGTGCCAGAAGCACAGTTTTTCTCTACTGTACCGTTTGGTATGACCGCGCGCGGGATGAATGCATGGTTGTATGAGGGTGGTGGCTTAGAATTATGGCGTGAAGTATACAAACCCTTTCATGTTGTGCCTTTCCCGTTAGGAAATACTGGCGTACAAATGGGCGGTTGGTTCAATAAAGAAATCAATTCGCTTGATGATATTAAAGGTTTGAAAATGCGTATTCCCGGCTTAGGCGGTAAAGTGTTTGCCAAAGCAGGCGGCAACCCAATTCTGCTTGCAGGTAGTGAGGTTTATACCGCATTAGAACGTAATACCATTGATGCTACCGAATGGATTGGTCCATTTCACGATCAACGATTGGGGTTACACCGTGCAGCAAAATATTATTACTACCCAGGCTGGCATGAGCCCGGCACAGTATTAGAGCTGACTGTGAATCAACGTGCGTGGGATTCTTTACCTAAAGATTTACAAGCTATCGTTAGCAATGCTGCTATGGCCGAGAATCTACGCATGTTCTCTGAAATGGAGCAAAAGAATATGGCCGCATTGCAACAATTAAAAGATCGCCCTAATATTCAGATCCAGCGTTTTCCTGATGATGTATTAGCCAAGCTGAAAGCACTCACTGATGAAACCTTGGCTGAAGAAGCAGCTAACGATCCTAAATTTAAACGTGTTTATGAAGCTTATCAAGCGTTTCTCCTAAAAAATGATGCATGGTCTGATATTTCAGAAAATGCTTATTTAGCTATTGGAAAATAATGATTTACCTAGTTTTTACTCAAGCTGGTTTTGAAGATGCTAAACTAAAGTGTGCTTGAAAATAATACCACACTGCGGATATTAATAATGGCATACTGTCAGCGAGTAGTCCTGATTCCGAATTATTTATTGAATACATATAGCACCCAATTTAAGTATACAGCCTTATTAATAAGGATTACATCAACGTGTCTTTTTCAAACATATCATTAAAGCAACGTCTTGTTATTGCCCTCATCATCTACACCCTGTGGGTGATGGCTTATGCTTATTTTAGTTTTAATCAAGAAAAAGGTCGGCTTTATGCCTCGTTGGATCAACAGCTTGAAACGGCGGCACTAACAGCATCATTACTATTACCCAATGACTTACACCATCAAAACATGGTTAAAAGTGATCTGTCATCTCAGACTGATGCTCAGAATAGGATTATCTTATCAAACTTTACCGACAACACTGACATCATCTATATCTACACCTTAATACTGCATAACAATAAAATATTTTTCACCTCTGCCAGTGCGACAACAGAAGAGCGCCAATCCGGCGAAGGTTTATCAAGTTATTTTGATCATTATTATGATGTTGATCCCCGAGTATTTGAACTATTTAACACGAAACAGCAGGCCTTTTTAGAATACTCTGATCGCAGGGGTAGTGTTCGCAGTATTTTTATGCCAGCTTATTCAAAAGATGGCACATTTTATTTTGCGGTAGCCAGTATCTTAACTGGCACTATTAAACAGGTATTGAATCATTATATTTACCAAGCCTTAGTAACAGCTTTACTGTTTTTATTGTTTATTTATCCCCTATATCTTGTTACCACTCAATACATCCGCAATAAAGCTAGAGCTTTAAAGCATCAAATACGGCAAAAATCAATTGTATTAGCTAAAAATCAACAGCGACTCGAACAGGCTTTACAGTCTTCCAGACAAGCTTGGTTTGAGGTTAATCTACAAACAGAAAATATCATAGTAAGTGACGAGTATTCCAAACTACTGGGTAGCAACAACACTAAAGGACACATCTCCACCATTCAGAATTGGCAAGATAATATTCACCCTGAAGATCGTGATGCAACCATCCAGATATTTCAACATGGTGTTGACACGGGTGAGCCGATAACCATGGAATTCAGAAGGAAATCTACTGATGGCAGATGGCTATGGATCCACAGCAGCGGTAAAGTGATAGAGCATGACAAACGAGGCAAGTCACTGTTAATGGTCGGAATAAATAGGGATGTCACCGACCGAAAACGTAATGAACTAGTATTGCAAGCCCTAGCTGAAAGCGGCAGATCCTCCAATAGTAATATTTTCAAAATTATTGTTCGCCAACTCGCCCTCTCTCATGATATGTGTTATACCTTTATTGCTACCGTCAATGAAGAATGCACGCAAGCAACCACTGTAGCATTATGGGGTAACGGTCAATTTATCGATAATATAAGTTATAGCCTAAAAGACACCCCTTGCGAAATTGTAACAAAAGACAAAATGGCAACATGTCATTATCAAGGCAAGATCCAACAACTATTCCCCAAAGATCCACTGTTAACGGATATGCAAGCAGAAAGTTATATCGGTGTGCCACTTAAAAATGCCCAGAATAAGGTGCTTGGACTTATTGTCATGATTGATAACAAGCCGATGATTAAAAATAAACAAACTATAACACTATTAAACAGTCTCGCTGTTCGAGCAAGCATTGAGTTGGAACGGAGAAAAAACGAAGAAACATTAATACTGTTTTCATACATATTCCGTGATAGCCATGAAGGCATACTTTTAGTGGATAAAAATGATATTATTATTGATATAAACCCTACTTTATGCACAAATACAGGCTATTGCAGAGATGAATTGCTTGGTCAACCCGCTGAATTATTCCGCGCCCAAGTACATAACTATCCAGCCAAGTTTTATGAAGATATAAAACAAGCTGTTATTCGTAACGGCAGTTGGCAAGGTGAGGTATGGAATAAAGTAAAAAATGGCGACGAAGCACTTGCAGAAGTCACTATTACACAAATAACCGATGAAAATAACCAGCCAACACATCGCTTTATCTTAATTAATGATATTACCGAGAAAAAACAACAGCAAGATGCGCTTAAATTTATGGCACATTATGATGCATTAACTAAATTGCCCAATCGCACGTTATTTGTTGACCGTTTCAATCAAGCTGTTGCCCATAGTAAACGTAACGACAGATTGCTTGCTATTTGTTTTTTAGATTTAGATAATTTCAAACCTGTTAATGATAATTATGGTCATGACGTTGGTGATCAACTACTGATCAAGGTATCACAACGTATTATAGAAAATATACGCGAAGAGGATACTGTTTCTCGTCAAGGTGGTGATGAATTTACTCTGTTACTGGGAGCTATTGAATCTTTTCAACAATGTGAACACATGTTAATTCGCATCCTTCAATCGATTGCCGAACCTTATTATATCGGTGGCCACACACATAATATTAGTGCATCAATTGGTGTCACCTTACATCCTTTAGATGATGGCGATATTGATACACTAACCCGCCATGCCGATCAAGCTATGTATCAAGCAAAGCAATCAGGCAAAAACCAATACCATTTATTTAATGGATTAGATGATAAACAGCAAAGTCGGCAACTGTACCAGCAGCAGGAATTATATCGTGCACTTGAATATCACCAATTTTGTCTACATTACCAACCTAAAGTAAATATGAAAACAGGCAAAGTATTTGGCATAGAGGCGCTAATTCGCTGGCAACATCCAGACAATGGCCTACTGTTTCCACTTGATTTTTTACCGGCTACAGAAAACACACCTTTAGAAAATAAAATAGGTGACTGGGTAATAGAACAAGCTCTATCACAACTTGAAAAATGGCGACTGCAAGGTATTGAGCTTGAGGTCAGTGTCAATATCTCTTCCAATCACTTACAATCAGCATCATTTATTTCCAAACTTAAAAAAAGTTTGTCTAAGCACCCTGAAATTGCTCCTCACTTGTTGCAACTAGAAATATTAGAAAGCAGTGCATTAGGTGATATAAAAACTATCAGCAATTTAATAAAAACATGTCAAGATAGTTTAGGTGTGGGTATTGCGTTAGATGATTTTGGTACTGGCTACTCCTCATTAACACATCTGCGAAACTTGCCTGTCAAAACAATAAAAATTGACCGAACATTTGTCCGTGATTTATTAGATGATCCTAATGATTTTGCTATTATTAATGGTATTATTGGTTTAGCTGATGCATTTCATTGTGATGTTATTGCTGAAGGTGTTGAAACAATTAATCATGGTCTAATGTTGCTTGCAATGGGCTGTCATGATGCACAAGGTTATGGTATATCAAAACCTATTACCGCACAGGAGATACCTTTATGGCTCAAAAATTATAGTCCACATCAACAATGGATTGAATTTGGCAATAAGCAACAATCACCATTAGATCGGAAAATTAAAATAATTGAATTCACAACTAACGAATGGTTTCAGAATATCAAAGACACTGTCGAATCTTTAGGTAAAGTCAAACCAAAATCCCCACTAACATTATGTCATCCTGGTACCTGGCTTGGTCAACTAAGGAAGATCCAATTATTTGAAGAATTATGGTTAAATCAACTACAGCAAGCACATGATACATTATTTACTTTAGGTGAAAAGACCATGAATAACTATTTAGCTGGCGACTATGAGATAGCACTTGACCAGCTAGAGCAACTACAACTGGTTTTTGATGATCTCATGGCGATATTAAAGAAAGAAAAACTACTGTAAATGGAATTACTGATTGTTACCCCGCCCCGTCACTCCCGCATGCTTACCCCGTCGA
>CAYTAM010000131.1:0-1546 GCA_964435685.1 uncultured Methylophaga sp.
CAGTCTAGTGTTGTCTGGCAATCCCTAAATTTATAATCAACTTCAAGGAAGTTAACTAATGAAAAAAAATAATCTTTTATTACCGGGAGCCTTAATCTCTGTTGCCTTGGGTATAGCCTTACCCACTAGTGTGATAGCTGATAATAGCGCGAGCCCAGATTCTAAAGTACTTGACCAAATTATGGTCATCAGTGATCCTCTTAAAATAGGTGAAATTGCTGGTTCAGCCCATTATATTAGTAGTGAGGAGCTAGACAAGCATCACTATAGTAGTATCAATGAGGTTTTACGCCAGATCCCCGGTATTAATATTTATGATGAGGATGGCTATGGTCTGCGCCCCAATATTGGCATGCGGGGTACCAGCCCGTTACGCAGTAGAAAGATCAGCATAATGGAAGATGGTATACTTGCTTCGCCTGCACCATACTCAGTGCCTAATGCTTATTACTCGCCGATGGTTGGGCGTATGAGCGCGATAGAGGTTGTTAAAGGACCTGGTGCCATTAAATATGGTCCCAATACTACGGCAGGAGCATTGAATTTTATCAGCACACCTATTCCTCAACAGTTTAAGGCTAATGTAGACGTGTTTGCAGGTACTGACGATTTCCGCCAAGTCCATGCTTATGCGGGCGACTCAACAGAGAATCTTGGCTGGTTGGTAGAAGCCTATCAAGTAGGCGCCACTGGTTTTAAAGATCTTGATGGTGGCGGTGATACTGGTTTTGATGTCAATGATTATATGGTTAAATTACGCATTAATACGGATAGTGATGCTAATGTTTATCAACAGCTAGAGTTAAAGCTACTATCAAATGATGAGATTTCTAATGAAACCTATCTAGGTCTTACTGATGCAGATTTTTCTGCGACACCTTATCGCCGTTATGCAGGTTCGCAAAACGATAAGATGGAAGTAGAGCATGAATCTATCCAACTGCGTCACTATATTGAAGTGAGCGACAATATCGCTATAACTACCGTCATCTACCGCAATAAAACGGCTCGTGATTGGTATAAGATTGGTTCAGTTAATGATACCAGTGTTAGTAATATCTTGGCAGATCCTAGCACTTACGCTGCTGAACTCGCTATTCTTAGAGGGGGCAATAGTGCGGATGATGCGGTTAGTTATACTGGTGCTGATCGTAGATCTATCTCACGTGGTATCCAATCAACAGCGGCTATTGAGTTTGGTGATGCTGCTTTTTCACATGAAGTACAAGTAGGGCTACGTTTCCATTATGACGAAGAAAGACGCGATCACCACAAAGATCTGTTTAGAATGGACAACGGCAGTTTGATGCGTACTACGGCAGGTGCACCACTTAGTGCAACTGATCGCACCGATTCCACCCGAGCCATCGCTGCATTTATCCAAAATGAAATGCGTTTTGGTCAGTGGATAGTAACCCCTGGTTTACGTTACGAAACAATGGATATAAAACGTAAAGATAGACGCAACGCAGCTAACTCAGGTAAAAGAGATATAGATGATGTAATGCCGAGTATAAGTGCGCTCTATAAGCTGAGTGATACTACT
>CAYTAM010000131.1:1646-5018 GCA_964435685.1 uncultured Methylophaga sp.
CTCGGTAATGGCATCACCATGCCAATGAATGTTGCCTATACCTTTACTGATACTGAATTTAAGAGTAACTTCGCTGGTGGTTCAGCATTTGGCGGCAATGTGCAATCTGGTGATAAGTTGATTTATGTACCCAAGCATCACCTGAATATCAGAGTAGGACTAGAAAGCAATAAATGGGCTAGCTATTTGTCAGCTAACTACGTGGGTGATATGCGCACTAAGGCAGGCAGTAGTGCTTCTATAGATATGGTTGATGCTCGTACTATATTTAATTTGGCAGCGAATTATAAGCTGACAGAAAATAGTCGGATTTTTGCCAGCGTAGAAAACCTTGGTGATAAAGAGTATTTTTCATCACATGTGCCTTCCAGAAATATGGCTGGTAAACCACGTACGTTCATGGCTGGTTTGAATGTAAGCTTTTAGCACTAAGTGTTGGATAGCATAAACCATCCTATTTCCATATTTTATAATATGGAATGAATGCAGGTTTAGAAACCGCAAAGCTCATGCTTTGCGGTTTCTTCATATTAGGGTTCTGAAAACATGCATTTCCAAGTTGTTTGGGTATATAATAATCGACTAAATGAGAGACTGTGCCTTCCCGTATTTACCAAAAGATTTTATCCAAACAAAAGAAGGGTTAATCTTTGCTGTGGTCAGTTATCAGGCTTATGAAGGAAAAGTAGCCTGCTTCCTGCGTTATGTTTTAAACGAGGGTGTTTGGGGCAAAATTGGCACCGACAGTGCGAATCAATTATTGCAACATAATTATCCAAAATATTGTTATACATCAACACAAGTTGATGCCGCATTTCACGCTGTTGAGGTGTCAGATATTGTTGAACACCATTGTCCCGAACAGCGATTGCACGATGTTTTAAAGCGACAACCACAGGATGACATTGAAGTTAAATTGCACAAATTAATCCCTATTTTGGTGCATTATGGTGCTACTCGCGACAATTTAGGGCTGACAGGATCGATGCTGATTAATCAGCAGCAACGCAAATCAGATATAGATTTAGTCGTTTATGGACGAGCAGAATTTTATAAAACACGTCAAGCATTACGTAGTGCCTTGGCTGTCGGTGTAGTAACTAAGTTGGATACCGAGTTAATGGTTGATAATTTTAACCGCCGAGCAGGTGAGCTTAACCTTGATGAGTTTGTTTGGCATGAAAGTCGCAAATACAATAAAGCGGTGATTGATGGAACCAAATTTGATATTGGCATGGTGTGTTTGGCTGATGAAATTGAGATTGATCAGAATCAGTATAAAAAGCAAGGGATGCGAACAATAAAAACAACGGTGGTTGATGACCGTCGTGCTTTTGATTTTCCTGCGAATTATAAGGTTGATGATGAGATAGCTGAGATTATTTCATTTACGCACACCTATGTTGGGCAGGCAGAAAAAGGTGAAACAATAGAAGTATCAGGTGCCGTGGAACGCAATATTGCCACGGGAAAATGTAGGCTTATCGTCGGTTCAAGCCGCGAAGCCGCAGGCGAATATATTAAGGTAATAAATAAATGAGCGAAATGGAAACAATGGGAAAAGCAGATATTGGCCTAGTCGGCCTAGCTGTAATGGGGCAAAATCTTGTCTTGAATATGAATGATCATGGTTTTACGGTTGCGGTGCATAATCGAACTACCAGCAAGGTAGATGAATTTCTTGAAGGTCCGGCAAAGGGAACTAATGTTATAGGCTTTCATAACTTAAAAGATTTTGTTGATAGTCTAAAAGCGCCACGCCGCGTTATGTTGATGGTGAAAGCGGGGCCAGTTGTAGATAAGTTTATTGATCAATTGGTAACCTATTTAGATCATGGCGACATCATTATTGATGGTGGTAACTCGCTTTATACTGACAGTAATCGCCGTACCCAAGCATTAAAAGAAAAAGGTATTTTATTTGTTGGAGCAGGTGTATCAGGTGGTGAAGAGGGTGCGCGCTGTGGCCCTTCAATTATGCCAGGTGGACATAAAGGTGCGTGGGAAGCAGTGAAGCCTATTTTTCAGGCCATTGCTGCCCAAGTTGATGGTGAAGCCTGCTGTGATTGGGTCGGTAATGATGGTGCTGGCCACTATGTGAAAATGGTACATAATGGCATTGAATATGGTGATATGCAGCTTATTTGTGAAGCTTATCAAATGATGCGTGAAGGTCTAGGCATGTCAGGCGATGAGATTCAAGCAGTATTTGCAACATGGAATGAAGGTGTTTTAGATTCATATTTAATTGAAATAACACGCGATATTTTGGCCGTTAAAGAAGAGGATGGCAGTTTATTAATTGACCATATCCTGGATACAGCTGGTCAAAAAGGCACCGGAAAATGGACGGGGATGAATGCTTTGGATTTAGGTATTCCACTGACATTAATCGGCGAAGCGGTATTTGCTCGCTGCCTATCAGCACGCAAAGATGAACGTGTTGCAGCCTCTAAAGTATTGCCAAAAATAGCGAGTGAGTTCACCGGCGATAAAGCAGAAATGGTTGATGCCATTCGTGATGCACTTTATGCCTCAAAAATCATCTCTTATGCGCAAGGTTATATGTTGATGCGCGAAGCGTCAGCCAGTTATGGCTGGGAGCTAAATTATGGTGGTATCGCGCTCATGTGGCGCGGTGGTTGCATTATTCGTAGCCAATTCTTATCCAATATTCGTGATGCTTTTGATAAAAATGCAGATATAAAAAACTTATTATTGGATCAGTTCTTTATTGATGCCATCACAAAAGCTCTACCAGGCTGGCGTAAAGCGGTAGGTGCATCTATTGCAATTGGTATACCGGCACCTACTTTTAGTAGTGCGTTGGCATTCTATGATGGCTATCGTAGTGAACGTTTGCCTGCGAATTTATTGCAAGCCCAGCGTGACTATTTCGGGGCGCATAGCTATGAGCGTTTAGACAAACCTCGTGGCGAGTTTTTCCACACCAATTGGACAGGTCGTGGTGGTGATATTTCTGCTACTAATTATGATGTTTAATTCATCATAATTAGCTTTGATAAAAGAGAGGGCAGTTTTTACTGCCCTTTTTTGTACCGCTTACTTATTCCTCCACATCATCGATATCAGCTTGTCCAGAAATTCTGCGGATGAACTTTGATAAATACCTGCCGAGTATGGTGTTGTTCTATTCCCACTCTATTGTTGCTGGTGGTTTGCCAGAAATATCATAGGTAACACGGGATATGCCTTCAACTTCATTGATAATGCGATTAGATACCAAACCTAAGAAGTCATAAGGTAAATGCGCCCAACGTGCGGTCATAAAATCAATAGTTTCAACCGCTCGTAGCGAGACAACGTAATCATAACGACGACCATCTCCCATTACCCCTACGGATTTGACAG
>CAYTAM010000132.1:0-1274 GCA_964435685.1 uncultured Methylophaga sp.
AGATCCCGGCTACAAACCTACCTGGATGACAAGGGGTGGGGCAAGTTGAATGATTTTGGGCATATAGCCGTGATCATTCAAAATGTAGGTTTTTACTACCCCGTCACTGCCGCATGTTTTTAGCAAGTCTAACGTTAAGTTATAGTCAAAATGTGACGCGAATGGTCAGGTTTATCTCCATTATCAACAAAAATAGGTGGGAGCGGCTTCAGCCGCGAATTAGGATTAGGATGATTACCGGCTTGTTCGCGGCTAAAGCCGCTGCTACGTTTTTCATTAACATATAGCCGTAATAATTGCTATCAATGATAGCATGGAAGCTGGATTTTTTATCTCAATAGCTATTGATTTCACCATCTTGCTTGAGAGTAATTCTGCAAAATCATTCTATCTTTGGTGACTAGTGTTGAATCCATTGTCATGGCCTCTGCTACAATTAGCCTATCAAATACGTCTCTAGTCCACGCTAATGTTAACGCTTGAGTAAACACATCATCAGCACTCATATCATGGACAGATAACCCTATTGATTTGTTCAAGCTTGTTATTATTTGTGCCGGCCGCACGGTTATTCGACCAATTTCAAATAAATATTGTAGCTCTATCCTGACGACATGAGAGATAACAAGATCATTGTTTTCGATCAGTTTTATTGCCTTTTTAGAGAGTTTTTCTACTAGCCCAGCATAAAGCCATACTACAATATGGCTATCTAAAAAAATCATAAATTTTCTGGCTCATGCCACTGCGTTAGACTTAATTCAACTAACTGTTCTGCTTCACCAACAATGCAATCTTGTTTTATTAAATTAGCCAATTTACTCTTCGGCTCATCAAGTATAATTTTCAAGCGATGACCTTTGCGTGTGATAACTAAAGGTATGCCCGTTGCAATTACTTGATCAACGGCTTTAAATAGCTGTTGTCGTAATGTAGTTAATGTTAACGCCATAATTTTGCCCTCCTTTCTCGCATCATGTACATGTTATTTTTTAAGAGCGTACATGATAGCACGGTTATTCTGTCACGTTCAACTCAAATTCAAAATGAATTTTAATTAGCTGTATGTTTGATGCAAAAGGTATTAATTGTCATTTCTTTCCACCGTTACTGTTATACCGCTGATTAATTTTGCATGAAGGTATAGCCGTAATCATTTAGGAGAAACAAGGGGGCAGCCAGCTTGACTTTAAGTAATCAAGTAGCGAAACGTATAACGAGACCCACTAAGTTGACAGCACATGGAGGCGATAGAAAGAGTGAAAATTACAAGA
>CAYTAM010000132.1:1374-4987 GCA_964435685.1 uncultured Methylophaga sp.
TCAAGCTGGCTTTATATTTCACCGGGATTTGCTGATCCCACAGTTTATGAGCTACATGACAGCATAGAGCAACCCGCACGGTCACGCGCCCAATCTGGACGTTTTACTGCATAATGCGCCATATTTTCCTGCTCATCATAAGGGTGGCGCAACAATTCCAATAACTCATTGACCATACTAAAGTCATTTTGTTCGGCTTTATCAATAGCCAGTTGTGCTAAGTAGTTTCTAAGTACATATTTAGGGTTTACTGTGTTCATTCGCTGTCGGCGTTGTTGATCACTCGTGCCATCTTGACGTACACGCTGTTGATATCGACGAAGCCAATCACAAATTTGAGTTTTAATCTCGATTGTCAGTGCATCAACATTATAATAAGCATCAATAATAGGGGCGATTAGTTCATCATCTGACAAGTCTAGCCGCTGGCACGATACATCGGCTAGTTTACGATAAAAAATGGTCATATCGGTTTCAGTCAACTGTAGCAATTTGTGTAAAGACTGCTGCAGTTCATCATCCGTTTTGGCAATATACTCCGTTAAACCAAGTTTTTTTGCCCGCATAGCTTGCCATTTTTTAGCATAACCTGAGGCATAGTCACTCAGGATATCTCGTAGCGATTCAGCTCGTTCAATTAGCGGATAAAGCGCATTGGCAAGTTGAAAACAATTCCACTGAGCAATTTGGGCTTGATGACCAAAGCGGTAGCGACGCTCTGAAGCATCGGTAGTATTAGGTGTCCAATCAGGATCATAATCCTCAAGCCAGCCATACGGGCCGTAATCAATCGTCAGCCCTAAAATCGACATATTATCGGTATTCATTACCCCATGAACAAAGCCCACCCGCATCCAATGCACAATCATATCAGCGGTACGATCACAGACTTCAGCGAACCAGTTTAAATACGTTTCAACAGAGGGTTTGCCGAGATGGGGGAAATCAGTAGTAATGGTGAAATCGACTAATTGGCGCAAGCTATCAATATCACCGCGAGCCGAAAATATTTCATAACTACCAAAACGTAAAAAAGAAGGGGCAACACGACATACAATTGCACCAGGCTCTTCTTTAGGGCGACCATCGTAAAACATATCACGCACCACATTTTCACCGGTTGTGACCAAACTTAACGCCCGAGTGGTTGGTATGCCTAAGTGAAACATGGCTTCACTACATAAAAATTCGCGCACCGATGAGCGCAACACCGCTAAACCATCGGCGGTTCGGGAATAGGGTGTTGCTCCCGCACCTTTTAATTGTAAAGTATGGTGTTGACCTTGTTGATTGACCACTTCACCTAAATTAATCGCCCGCCCATCACCCAGTTGACCCGCCCAATTACCAAATTGATGACCGCCATAACATTGTGCATAGGGTTGCATGCCTTCCAACAAGTGATTCCCGGCGAAAACCTGAGTAAATAGTTCGGAATCACAATCTTGGTATGAAAGATCGAGCAGATCAGCCACTTCTGCAGAATAAGCAACTAACTGTGGATCTTTGACAGTAGTGGGTTTAACAAAAGAATAGCATGCCTTTAGAACTTGTCGACGTGTATTATTGCTAAGCAGATCAGCGGGTAGTTCACGGATAAATTGATTATCAAATTTAAGGGTAGATAAGGGTGCGGTAACACTCATTAAATATAATGCCTGTGAGAGTGATGATATGGATCAATAATATACCTAGTTTAATTAGGCAAAAAAACCCTATTTTTAGTATAGTTACCATCAAACCGCCATTGATCCTTGTCATTCCGGCATTATTCTAGCCGGAATCTCGGTACAAACAAGACTCCGGTTTAAAACATGCCGGAGTGACGAGGGAGGGTAAAACAACAAACTGAACAATAACGGACATAACGATGAAAAAGCCACAAGCATTACGCCAACCCACACAGCAGGAAATTCAGCCTATAGTACAGGCATTTAATGCGGGTCATATTGAGCAAGCAGGAACTCTGGCTAAAAAAATGCTCAAGCAGTTTCCCAATGCATTTGTGTTGCATAATCTTTATGGCAATGCACTTGCAGGGCTGGGTAAAAATAAAGAGGCGGTGGCGAGTTTTCGTAAAGCTCTCGAGTTAGATCCTAGCGTTGCGGAACTACATTTCAATATTGCTATTTTGCTAACCAATATGAACCGCACAGAAGAAGCAATCATCAGCTACAAAAAAACGCTTCAGCTTAATCCTGCGCTTACCGATGCCCATTATAATTTAGGCACCGCTTTACAATCACAAGGTGAACTTGAACAAGCGGCTAAAAGTTATCAACAAGCGATTGATCTTGAACCAGGTTTCTTTGAGGCAATGGTTAATTTGGGTGTGGTGTTACAGGAGCAAAGTCAGTTACAGGCTGCTATTGATATTTATCAACGTGCACTGACGATTCAACACGATGCCAAAGTCTATTTTAATATGGGTACAGCACTTAAAAATGAAGGCAAACTGCCTGAAGCTATTGATAGCTATAATAAAGCGCTAGAACTCGAACCGAACTATGCTGAAGTGCATAGTAATCTGGGTGAGGTATTGCGTGATCAGGGGCGTTATGATGAGTCTGTGCTCTTTTATAAACAAGCTTTAGCTATTGATCCCACCTTGCCAGTTGCCAACTATAGTTTAGCGGTCTATTTATATGATAGTGGCGATTTAGACGGTGCGCTAGAGCACTTTAAAGACTCTAAATTTGCAGATTGGCAAGAGCGCATACTGTATTGTTTATATAAAACCGAGCGCTTTGATGAATTTAAGAAAAACTTAGATACGTTAACAGCAGTAAAACCTAACTCACCCTTCTTATCGACACTGGCTCAGCACTATGCTGAAAACTTTGGCGAAGAAAGTGATTATAACTTCTGCCCCGATCCAATGAGTTTTGTATTTCATAACAATATTCCGGAGCTACAAGGGCACAGTGAATTACGCGAAGCGTTGTTAAAAGAAATTCGCAGTGCTGAGGTGTCAGAAAAAATGCAAGGCAGGTTAGTCAACGGTGTGCAATCAGCGGGTAATTTATTTAAGCGCTCTGAACCTATATTTCAACAGGTTGCCCGTTTAGTAGAAGATGGGCTAAAGCGTTATCAGCAAAATTTTGCAGGATCAGATTGCATATTGATTAAATCCTTCCCTAACAAAATTGAATTTGCCAGCTCATGGTATGTGCGCATGAAGCAAGGCGGACATTTAAACTCACATATTCATGAAGAAGGTTGGATCAGTGGCGCTTTGTATCTTGCCCTACCCACAAAAAAAGCTCATCCAGATGAAGGCAGCATCGAGGTCAGCACCCACGGTGATGAATATCCTAAAAAGCATAATAACTTTAGCGTTAAAACTATCGCACCCGAAGTAGGTGATTTTGTTATGTTCCCCTCATCATTATTTCACCGAACCGTGCCCTTTAGCTCAGATGAAGAACGGATCTGTATTGCCTTTGATTTAAAGCCAGCACCGTAGTTGCTTAGTTCCAAGCGCTGGCGATATGTGTTTCGCCCACTACACTTCGGGGGTGAAACAAACCGTTCAAGTGAACTTGCATTGTTATGCCATTTTTCTTAGTTTCTGATAATCTTGAATAGAATCAATATCAGTTTTTTCAGATTG
>CAYTAM010000133.1:0-4967 GCA_964435685.1 uncultured Methylophaga sp.
TATATACCGAGGCAGGAGCAGGGTTGGCATTGCATGGCCAAAGGGTCTTAGCAACACGCTAACATCAACGAAATTTCACACTGAAAATGGATATTTAATCGCCTCATGACACTGATAGCCTGCCACTTCAAAATCATCCAGTGTCACCCATGTTTCTAGATCCTCTAATGATTTAATATCTGGGTTGATGATTAATTGCGGTGATGGAAAAGGTTCGCGTTTAACCTGTACATCTCGCATCAATGCCAATTGATCTTCATAAATATGCGCATTGACGATTTTATGATAAGCCATACCTGCTTTATGACCCGTGATCTGCGCCATAATTGCAAGCAATGTGAACACTTGTACTTGATTAAAATTAAGCCCAAGCGGCACATCGCACGAGCGCTGATAGGATGTTAAATACAGCGTCTCATCCAATAAGGAAAAAGTATGGGTATGCATACACGGACGTAGACAGCCCAGTTCGAACTCACCCGGATTATAAAACGTCAGGATCTCACCACGGTCATCAATGCCCTGCGACAAATTATCTACTAATTTTTTAAGTTGATCTAAATGGTCTCCATCGGGTTTTTCCCACGAGCGACCTTGCACGCCATAAACCCGTCCCATATCATCCCTGCCTTTTCGTTGCGGGCTATTCAACCACTGTTCATTTTTATTGGCATTGGCATCCCATGTCTTGGTGCCTAACGCGCGAAAATCAGCGGCATTATCATAGCCTCGAATATAGCCTAGAATTTCAGCTATCGCTGATTTCCAATAACTTTTCCGCGTGGTGATTAGCGGAAATTGATTGTTGGCAACATCATAAATTAGATCAGCATTAATCACCGTAAGGCAACGTTTGCCAGTGCGCTTATTTTCAAGCCAATGGCCCTGCTTAATAATGCGTTGGCATAAATCAAGATACTGTTTCATAACTAGCCTTAATTAGTAAAAGTAATAACTATTATGGCAGATTATAGCGAGTATTTCTGCATTCTATACAGCAATGTATCCCGACTAATACCGAGTAATCTAGCCGCTTTAGAGCGGTTTCCAGCTGCCATTTCCAATGCTTGTTCGATTAAATCCAGTTCGACTTGCGCTAACTTTATACCTGTAGGCGGTAAAGTGAATGCATATTGGCTCGCCGCAAGCTCAGGCATCATTTCTGCGGGTAAATCTTCAGGCTGTAGCGCTTTTCCTGGGTTCAATAACGCCATGCACTGGCAAAAATTAATAAGTTCGCGGATATTGCCAGGCCATGCATACGTGAGTAAACAGTGTTGTGCATTTTTTGAATAGCGTACTACCGCATTGTTTGCCGAAAACTCACGCCCAAAATGACGTAATAATAAAGTAATATCGCCACTGCGCTCTCTTAGTGGCGGTAGCGAGATAGGTACAACTTGCAGACGATAAAATAAATCCGCCCTAAAGCGTCCCTCGGTAACCTCTTGTTGTAAGTTTAAACTGGTCGCTACTAAAATACGTACATCTGCTAGATGTAATTTATGACTACCTTGTAGCTGACATTCACCCGCCTCCAGAAAACGTAATACTTTTGCCTGTATAGCTAAAGGCAAGGCATTCACTTCATCAAGAAAAACCGTGCCGCCATCGGCTGCCAATAATCGACCACGATGTTCAATGCTGCCCTCAATATTACATCGCCCAAACAAGTCAGCTTCAATACCCTCAAGCTGTAATGTTGCACAGTTTATTATTGTTAAAGGCTTTGCTTTACGACCGCTCTCTGCATGTAAAACATGAGCAAGTAACTCTTTGCCCACACCCGTTTCACCATCAATCAAAACACTGGCATCACTCGCCGCAATTATAGGCACTGTGCGCAGTATATGGGTAATTTGGGGAGACTGACCTAAGATCATGTCCATCGTGTTAGCCATATCACATATCATGATGGGCATGAGAATCATGGGCACTATGATCCCCATGCGCGCTATGATCCATCGGCCATAATGCGGTTGCCAATGCCATCGTAATAATAAGCACACCAGCAATTTGTCTCAAGTTTTTTACTCGTGCCATTGCCGATAAGAACCCAGTAAAAAGACCTGCCCCCATCACGGCTGGCAAGGTGCCAGCACCAAAGGCTAGCATAACAAAAGCACCTTTAACCGGATCGCCAGTAGTTGCGGCTACAGCTAATGCTGCATAGACTAGTCCGCAAGGTAGCCAGCCCCAGATCATTCCTAAGTAAAAGGCTTGCGATAATTTACGCACCGGTAATAATTTTTGGCCTATGGGCTGCAACCAGCGCCAAATAGGCGCACCTACTCGCTCCATATAAGCAAATCGTGGAAACCAGCCTGCCAAGTATAAGCCCATGGCAATCATAATAATAACAGAGGCATAATGAAGCACAGTATGGCCGTTAATAACAACCAGTGATAAGCTTGCCAACCCTACAAGCGCGCCAGCAGATCCATAACTCAATAGCCGACCTAAGTTATAGTTAAACACAAAGGGAAACATCTTTTTCTGACTTTCCCGTATTTCATTGGGCAAGCTCAACGTCAACGCACCAATAACTGAGCCACACATTGCAATACAATGCACTGTACTAAAAAGCCCTAATAAAAAAGCGGTGACATATGAGCTAGCGATCCCATCTATCATTTAACACCCTAAATCTTTATCGCTAAAAAGGCAGAATACCATGACCTTAAACCACAAAAATAGGTCATTTCACACACTTTATCATCATAAAACACATTTTACTCAATAGATAGTCTATAAAATGTAGGGTATATTTTTGGAGATTATTACATCATGCATTATTTTAAGTTATTACCCCTGCCCTTTCTAATATTAGGCCTAACTAGCGCTGTTAATGCGGATCATTTCCAATTGCCTACCCTATCCGTTACAGGTGTTTCTGCTGAAGAAACACCTTATCCCTTACCTAATACTGCCATTAGTGTTGCTGATACCGGTGAGTTATTAAAAAAACTACCTGGTGCTAATATTAATCGTAATGGTCCGCTCACCAGTATCGCTCAATATCGTGGGCTTTTTGGTGATCGCGTCAATGTATTAATTGATGGCGTAAAAATCAGTACTGCCGGCCCCAACTCAATGGATACCCCCCTTAGCTACATTCCGGCTAGCCGACTTGATAGTATTGCACTTTATCGGGGTATTGCACCTGTCAGTTCGGGTATTGAAACAATCGGCGGCACTATTCTAGCCCGTTCTAAAAAATCCACATTTAGTAGCAGTGATACCTTTGAATTTCAAGGTAATGCAAGCGCGGGTTATGCAGCAAATGGTGAAGGTCGGTATGGCTCATTATTAGCTGGGATCGCTAATAATCGCCACAGCCTTCATATAACAGGCAGTATTGAACGGGGTGATGACATGGAATTTGATGGCGGTGATATTTTACCCACCGAACATAAGCGCGACACATTTGGCGGGGGCTATGCCTTCCAGAATGATTCGCAAAGATTTTCAGTTAATGCCGGCCATCATGATACCGGCAAAACAGGTACACCCGCATTACCGATGGATATTATGTATGCAAGGGGTGAGCATTATAATGGTAGCTTCAGCAATAGCTTTGTAAACGGTGGCGTGCTAACCGCTACACTTTCATATCAAGATTCTGATCATTTGATGAGTAACTATGTGCTTAGAACGCCTCCTTCACCAATGAGGCGGCGTTTTGCACTAACTGATGTAAAAGCTGATAGCTTCGGCTTAGCGTATAAGCTTTCAGGATGGACTTTAGGCGTTAATGCCGATCATGCAAAACATAATGCCTCTATTTTTGACCCTGGCAATGCCATGTTCCGTGTTAAAAATTACAACGATGTAGAGCGCAACCGTTATAGTATTTTTGGCGAAAAAATATTCACCATGGATAGCTGGGAATTCGAAACAGGCTTACGCTACACTCGCGTTAAAATGGATGCAGACCAAGTTTACAGCAGCATGGCAATGATGATGAATATGATGGGCACTAACGTTAGAACACTTCAAGATGCATTTAACAATGCTGATCGCGAACAAAATGAAGATCTCTTTGATATTGTACTCAATGCAAGATATAATATTTCCTCAGAACTCGACCTAACTGCGGGTATTGCACGAAAACAACGCGCGCCCAGCTACCAAGAACGTTATTTATGGATGCCTTTAGAATCCACAGCGGGTTTAGCTGATGGTAATAACTATATAGGTGATGTTAATCTTGATGCAGAAACTGCGTATCAACTTGAACTGGGCTTTGACTGGCACACTGCTCGCGCTAGCTTCGCACCACATATTTTCTACCACCGTATCAATGACTTCATTCAGGGCACACCCAGTAGCAATGCAGCCGCTAATATGCTTAGTGGAATGATGGCTCCGTCTAAACCGGCACCACTACAATTTAGCAATGTAGAAGCTAAATTATACGGTTTGGATGCAAATTGGTCCTTTGCCATCACTCCAATATGGCAACTAGATGGCGTGATAAGCTATGTGCGTGGTGAACGCCGTGATACTAGTGATAATCTCTACCGTATCGCACCTTTCACTGCTCGCACTATGCTAAGTTATGTGCAAACTAACTGGACTATTGGTGTTGAGGCAGAAACCGTTTCAGCACAAAATAACGTCTCTACTGAAAACCATGAGAAAAAGACCGCAGGGTATGCTGTATTTAACCTTTCGGCAAACTACCAGCCCGCCCAAAACATTATCATCACTGCTGGCGTTAATAATCTATTTGATCGTGAGTATGAAAATCATTTAGGGGGCTACAACCGCATCAGTGATAACCCCGATATTGCACAAGGTGATCGCTTGCCAGGGCTAGGTCGGAGCGCTTATGTGGGTGTGAATGTAAATTGGTGATTTGAAGAAACTTGCTACCACCATCTGAGGGGGCAACAATACTATTTTCTAGAAATTATTGATCTGTTCACGTTTAACGCTTAAATAAAATACTGCTTCGCGTGGCT
>CAYTAM010000134.1:0-1770 GCA_964435685.1 uncultured Methylophaga sp.
AGAGGTGCCCATAAGCTTGTGCTCAGCTTGACTGGGTAAACATGCAGGAATGACGGTGTACATTGGCGCCTAAACCTTGCCCTGTAACTGCGCCAAGATAGATTCATTTTCTAATGTAGAGGTATCAGAAGTGATTTCTTCGCCTTTGGCAATTGTGCGTAATAAGCGTCGCATAATTTTACCTGAACGTGTTTTAGGTAAGTTATCAGCGTAGCGAATTTCATCGGGCTTGGCGATTGCACCGATTTGTTCGCCTACCCAAGCACGTAAATTTTGGGTAAGCTCCTCATCGACTCCACCTTGAGGACGGTCAGCTTTTAGCACTACATAAGCAAATACTGCTTCACCTTTAATATCATGCGGTTTACCCACAACAGCAGCTTCAGCAACCAGTGGGTTAGCTACTAGAGCGGATTCAATTTCCATGGTACCTAAACGATGCCCCGATACATTTAAAACATCATCAATTCGTCCCATGATCCAGAAAAATCCGTCTTCATCGCAACGTGCACTATCACCAGCAAGGTAATACTTGCCATCGAACATAGACCAATAGGTGTCTTTATAGCGCTGATCATCGCCCCAAATAGTTTGAATCATTGCAGGCCAAGGCTGGCGCATCACTAAATAGCCACCTTCGTTAGCATGGGTTATTTCTTCACCTTGTTTATTAACTACAGCGGCATCAATGCCGGGTAGGGCACGTGTGCAAGAGCCAGGTTTGGTTATGGTGACAGAAGGTATGGGTGCAATCATATGCGCCCCTGTTTCTGTTTGCCACCATGTATCAACAATAGGACAGTGTTGTTTGCCAATCACATTGTGATACCACATCCATGCTTCAGGATTGATCGGTTCGCCCACCGTACCTAATAAGCGTAGTTTTGAAAGATCATAACTATTGGGGAAATTATCACCTTGTTTGATCAGGGCACGGATTGCGGTAGGTGCGGTATAAAATATTGTTACACCATGACGTTGGCACATATCCCAAAAACGGCCTGCATCGGGGTAGGTGGGCACGCCTTCAAATATTACAATAGTGGCACCGGTAGCTAAAGGACCATAAGTAACATAAGTATGGCCGGTGATCCAACCCACGTCAGCAGTACACCAAAATACATCACTATCTTGAATATCAAATACCCAGCGCATAGTGGTGATCGCATTTAATAAATAGCCACCACTAGAATGCTGAATGCCTTTGGGTTTGCCGGTTGAACCTGATGTATAGAGTATAAATAAGGGATCAGTGGCATTAACCCATTCAGGTTCACATTCTGCCGATTGATTTTTCTCAGCATCCGACCACCAAATATCACGATCTGCATGCATAGCAACATCATGCCCTGTTCGTTTAAATACGATAACTGATTCAATGCTGTCACAGCCTTGCTTTAAGGCACTATCAGTCGTTGATTTTAGCTCAATAATACGACCACCACGATGTCCACCATCAGCAGTGATCACCATTTTAGCTTGGGTATCTTCAATACGATCTTTTAGAGATGATGCAGAAAAACCACCAAATACAACAGAATGGATAGCGCCAATACGAGCACAGGCTTGCATGGCGATCACTGCTTCAGCAATCATCGGCATATAGATAATAATGCGATCACCTTTGCTGATGTTTTGTGCTTTGAGTGCGTTTGCAAAAACACAGACACGAGTATGCAGCTCACGATAAGTTATCTGTTGAACATCGCCCGCATCACCTTCAAAAATAATGGCGGTTTTATTTGCATTATTTTCCAATTGGCGATCAAG
>CAYTAM010000134.1:1870-4960 GCA_964435685.1 uncultured Methylophaga sp.
ATTTATAAGCAAGCTCAAGTGCTCTAATTAAATCAGAAGAATCCAAGTGGACTAGTACTGTAGCTAATCAATAAGTTTTTAGTTTGTTGATAATGATCTAGTATCATTTTATGGGTTTCACGACCGACACCTGATTTTTTATAGCCACCAAATGCAGCATGAGCAGGGTAGAGGTGGTAGCAATTCGTCCAGACACGACCTGCTTGAATACCGCGACCCATACGGTAAGCAAGGTTCATATCGCGTGTCCATAAGCCAGCACCTAGACCAAACTCTGAATCATTGGCAATAGCCAAGGCTTCTGCTTCATCTTTAAAGGTGGTGACTGAAACAACGGGACCAAAAATTTCTTCTTGGAAGATCCGCATATTATTGGTGCCTTTAAATAAGGTAGGCTCAATATAATAACCAGAATTAAATTCACTGCCTACTTGAGCGATATTACCACCGATCAATAGCTCCGCACCTTCTTGTTTGCCGATTTCAATGTATTCAAGAATTTTTTCATATTGTTGTTGTGATGCTTGGGCGCCAACTTGGGTATCGGTATCAAGTGGATTACCACGAATGATCTTTTTAGAACGCTCAATCACCAGCGAAATAAACTCATCATAAATACTTTGTTGAATCAATGCGCGAGAAGGGCAAGTGCAGACTTCACCTTGGTTAAAGAAGGCTAATACCAGACCTTCAGCACATTTACTAATATAATCCTGCTCTTGTTGCATAATGTCTGCAAAGAAAATATTGGGCGATTTACCACCTAACTCTACAGTTGAAGGAATAATGTTTTCAGCTGCCAGTTTCATAATATGTGAACCGACGGGTGTTGAGCCAGTAAATGCAATTTTGGCAATACGTTTACTGCTTGCTAAGGCTTCACCTGCTTCCTTACCAAAACCATTGACAATATTAAGTACGCCTGGCGGTAATAAATCACCAATTACCTCCATTAACTTAAGGATAGAAACCGGTGTTTGTTCTGCTGGCTTCATCACAATGCAATTACCGGTTACCAAAGCGGGTGCTATTTTCCAAGCCGCCATTAACAATGGGAAGTTCCATGGAATAATTTGCCCTACCACACCCAAAGGCTCATGAAATTGATATGAAACTGTGGTTTCATCAATTTCACCCATTGTGCCTTCTTGGGCGCGCATACATCCTGCATAGTAACGGAAATGATCAACACAAAGTGGTACATCGGCCGCTAAGGTCTCACGCACTGGCTTACCGTTGTCCCATGAATCTGCTACTGCTAGCATTTCAAGGTTTTGCTCGATCCGATCAGCAATTTTTAATAGAATATTTGAGCGCTCGGTAACCGATGTTTTGCCCCAAGCTGCTTTAGCGGCATGCGCGGCATCCAGTGCTAAATTAATATCTTCTTCGGTTGAACGGGGGATCTCGCAAAAGTCTTCACCCGTAACGGGGGTAATATTAGTGAAATAGTTGCCCTTAACAGGTGCTTTCCACTCACCATTAATATAGTTGCCATAGCGCTCTTTAAATGAAACGATAGAGCCTTCTGTGCCGGGTTGTGCGTAGATCATAATTAGCCCCTGAAATGAATTAAACACCAATCAATTCGGAAACGGTATAAGCATTTGACTAAAATTTCCAAAAAATTGACTAAAAGTCCAAATATACCACACAATCATGCTTAATTAAGAGCCTTTTTAAAATTGAAGTGCTCTCTCCTTAGTAACTATGCCGTTAAGTCTGAATGAATCGGCGCAAGTTTTATGATGAACTCCTAGTAAATACTCACCTACAAACGACGCCAAATAAGTTAGACAATAGCAATGGTTATTGATAGGATAGCGGAGTGTTTTATTCGGTAATGCTAAAGACTACTCTTTAACCTGAACCTGGGATTAAGAGAAATATTTGAATAATTCTAAAACCCCGTCATTGATCCTGCGGTTACTGCGTTTCCGCATGTTTTTAGCGGGGATCTAGTATTTAGAACATAGATTCCGGCTAAAGCTTGTGCTCAGCTTGACTGGGTAAGCCTACCGAAACGAAGTAACCGCTAGGGTAAATGACGAAAAACAAACTAAATTCTCTTATCCAGAATTCAAGTTATTTAAGAATTAAGTAGCCCAACACAAATAATATAAATCCAATAGGAGCCATTATGAGCGTTTTAGTAACAAAAAAAGCCCCCAAGTTCACCGCAGTAGCGGTAATGCCAGATAATACGATTAATGAGAGTTTTTCATTGTCTGATTATAAAGGTCAATATGTTGTTTTATTCTTTTATCCTTTAGACTTCACCTTTGTATGTCCTTCTGAAATTATTGCTCATCACAGCCGTATTGCAGCATTTAAAGAACGTGGTGTTCAAGTTATTGGTGTTTCAATTGATTCACAATTTACCCATTTAGCATGGCGTAATACTGCCGTTAAAGATGGCGGAATTGGTCAAATTGATTTTCCGTTAGTTGCGGATACTAACCATAAAATCATGAAGAAATATGGTGTGAAACATCCTGCCAGCATTGCATTACGTGGTTCATTCCTTATTGATCAAGCTGGCATTGTCCGTCATCAAGTCGTCAATGATTTACCTTTAGGTCGTGAAGTTGATGAAATGCTGCGTTTGGTAGATGCACTTCAATTCCACGAAGAGCATGGTGAAGTTTGCCCTGCAGGTTGGCAAAAAGGTGATGAAGGGATGAAAGCTGATGCTGATGGTGTCGCTGATTATTTAGCTAAACATGGTGATGAGCTGTAAATTAGCCCGATAATTAAAAGACTTCACTGATCATCCCGACCGAAGTGGAGGGATCTTTAGGTTTGGATATGTAAGATCCCTCGTTTTACTCGGGATGACATCAAGTATAAAAAAGCCCCGATTATGTCGGGGCCTTTTTATTGGTATGAAGTGAACTAAGCTTAAGGGCACCTAAAAACCTAAGCACAGTTTATGAGTAGTGCCACACGGATGTGGCGTTTACGAACCAAAGGATGGAAACGCATAAAAATGCACTATTTTCTGCATTCCCTAAATCACACTTAGGTTTTTAGAGATGCCCTTAATTAAACACGGTTCTTTTCACGAATTTCATCCAGTGTCTTACAATC